>JBCCWS010000025.1 GCA_039193195.1 Pseudomonadota bacterium | reverse complement strand
CCCTGCATCGCGCAGGGCCGCCCCTCTGTCGGATCCGAGTTTTGTAAAGGCAGTGCCTATCAGGCTCTTTGGCGGCGCGCTCCGACTAGCCGCAGGCCAAACAGCGCGGAGCCCAGCAGCCAGACTGCGGCCGGGACCGGAATCACTGCAACGCCACGCTCCCACTGGCCGATAATGAATGCGTTCGGCAAGTCACCGTCGTCGTCAGCGGGGAAGTACACGTCGCCGCTCATGGCACCACCGACCAGCGCCGCGTAAGAAATGGCATCGATCGTCCAGGTGGCCGAACCAGAAAAGGCCCGCAATCCAGCGACGAACTCGCTATCGAGGTCGTCGGTGTAGGAAAACACGTTGAGACCTTCGCCCGGAGCACCCGTGGACGTGAAGAGCAGCGGCGTGCCGTCTGCCGTGTTTTGGGCGCTCGTGAGATCGCCGGTGATCAGCTCGTCCGCGACCGGTGCGTCGAATATCCCGTCAAAAATTCCGGCCAGATAGAAACCGGTGGTATCGCTGCCGGCGGCAGTGACGCTGGAGCTCCCAGGCGTAGCACTTATGGTGATCTGGTTCTCTACGCTGAGGTCGACGGTCAGTACCGTTACCGCGTGAGCGGGTACCGCAGCGACGGCCAGCGCGGCAAAAACAACGAGGAATCTCTTATTCACGGGTTCTACCTCCCTTGTAGCGCCCTACCCGCGCTCTGCACACGGGCTGTTTGGATTGCATCTTCGCCCCATCGACTCCCGGCCCGTTCCCCTGTTCGCAGAACACCCCGGGCCCCGGCGCCGCAACCCACGCGATGACGAGGCCGCCGATGGACCCTGCTCACCGTACGCGGTGGCCCTCACTACGTCAAAGGTGAAGGCAGGTGGCCAGGCGCCTTCTCCTCTGATTCCCTACAACACGCTGCATCGCCTCGCTGCCGAAGCGGGTGCCAACGAGGGCCTGGGTGTCACGTCTCGTCTCTCTCCGGAGGCATCGTGGCTGGGCGCAAGGCCCGCACTCAGCTCCGTGGCCGGACCTCAGGACGTGCCGCTGCGCGAGCGAGTCAGCTTCCCCCTAGCCCCGCAGCTTCAATCCGGCGCGGACCTACTGCTGCGCCTACGTGCCTTCGCCTTCGACCCCAGTGGCGAACCCTTCAGGGCCCTTATCGATAATATCGACGTGGTCGTCGAGTGATACCGCTCACCCAGCAGTGGGCCGATCGATGTACCTGCAGCGGATCACTCGCAGCAACGGTTTTTCGATCAGATAGGTACTTGCAACCGACAGCACCACCACGCCAGCCATGGCGATCCAAAGCTGGTACGGCACGATCCAGGGCATGGCGATCGAGGACATGCTCACCAATACCAAAATGGCGGCCTGCCAGATAAAGATCGCGTAGGCCGTCTCGCCGAGAAAGCGCGTACCCGGGAGGGACATGAGCTTTGCCAGCAACCCGCGACCGCGCGCGAGGTCCAGCACGATGATCATGTACAGCGGCATGAGGATGCCTTGGCGCAGAGCGAACTTCATCGGCTGATCAATCCACTGGGTAGCTGCCAGCGTGAGAATGGCCAGGCACGCCAGGTCACCCCACGAGCCCCAGCTGGGCCTCGGCTGCGGCGGGTTGGCGCGGCTCACGGAGAAGACCCTAGTCATCAGCATGCCCGCCGCGTAGTAGGGCACCCAAAAGAGCGGGTTATTGGCGACCACCATATCAACGTACATGCTGTCGGGCGCGCCGGAGGCCTTGCGCAAGGCGTAAGCGCCGGTTGGTATGAGCGAGATCACCGGCATCGCGCCGAGCGCAAGGATCATCTGCTGTGGACTGAGACGAGCTAAGCTTCGCATCAGTATGGGCGTTAGGGCGTACAGAAACACGAGCACGGAGAGGGTCCAAGTGGGCCAACTCCAGTGCGGTATTAGCGGCGGTATCCAGGCTTGCACCAGCGCCACAGTCGCCGCGCCGCTGGCGATCAGCAGCTCGGGCGAGGTCCCATTCCACGCATTCGTCGCTGCCAGTCCGGGAGCCATCAGCAGCAGCACGAGCAAATGCACAGGCCAGATTCGCGCGGCCCGTAGCGACCAGAAGCGACCCGGGCTCGTGTTGATCTCGCCGTCCTCACCCCAGTAGAGATAGGCGAGAATGAAGCCAGACAAGAGGAAGAAGAGGCTAGTCGACATCCAGCCGTTGACCGCTAACTTGAGCACCCACTCAGGTGCCGCATCGAAACTCGACAGCACCGTCGCCTCATCTGCGCGCTTGCGCCCCCAGTAGGTGACGACCAGGTGGAACATGAAGATGTGGTAGACGGCGAAGAAGCGAATACCTGTCAGCGCGGGCATGGCGATAAGCATACTACGGTGCGCCTAGAACTTCTCTTATGCGCCGTATCTGACCGGGCTGAAGCTCGTCAGGCCAACGCGAGCGCCGCGGCTAGTGGGCCGCTTGGTAACTAAGGTAACGCTCCGTCTGCGTAGGGGCAGCGTCAGCAAGGCGCATCGCGCAGCCAATGGCATCGCCATTGGCAAGCGATGCAACGCCGCGGACGCTGCCCCTGGGCAGAGCCGATTGGTGCAGGGCGAGAATGGGCCGCAGATCGAGCAACTCGACGAGTTCATCAAGATCACCTACCAGACGGCAGGCCCGCTGCCGCCGCCCGACATCCACGGGCTCATGAGCTCCAGCTGCGAGATCACGGACAGCCCTTTGGGGGACGGGCGTTGCCACAGTGGTCGCCGCCTTCGACTTCTCGGCGAGTCCGGCCGATGTGCCCATTAAGCAAAACGTCCGCAACGTCCTGACCTTCGACGGCGCCGATGGCCTCGGCCGCTACCCGGGCGTCTTTAACTAGCTCGTCGCTCGCGCGTGTCGCGCCCTACCGGGGCGTGACACGCAGCTGTGAGTACCCTGTGGCGACGCGCCTCGGGCGTGTCTGCACGCGCCAAACGTCGCTGCTCACCTGGTGCTGGGCATCTCACCGGTCGGAATCAGGGCGCCACGATGCTGAATTACTCGGGCGGCGAGCCGATTTCCCATCGCCGCCGCCTCTGTGACGGACCGGCCATTCAGCACACCGGCGAGAAAGGCGGCGTTGAAGCTGTCACCCGCACCCGTGGTATCGAGGGGCTGAATCACTTGATCGACAGGGACGTGGGTGGGTTCTATCGCGTCCGCAACAACGTAAGCACCGTTCGGGCCGTGCTTCACCGCCACCAGCTCGGCACCGAACGTGCGCCATCGCTGGGCGTGCGTCAGCGGCGTCGTATGGCCAAACAGCTGGTCATCATCCTCGCTGGTCGGCAACACGATGCTCGCCACCTCGCCCACGCGCGTCAGACAGTCTCGCGCTTGATCGGCGGACTGCCAGCCGTAGGGTCTATAGTTGCCATCGAAGGCGACGTCGACGCCCCTCGCGCGGCACGACCGGGCCACCTCGAACAGCTGGGCGCGCTGCTCCGGCGACAGGATCGCCATCGAGATGCCGCTGAAGTAAAACAGATCACTCGCGTAAGCTACGCCGATCGCGGTGGTTGCATCGCCCAGGGTGAAGAACTCGCGCGCGGCGGACTGATCGCGCCAGTAGGTGAAGAACCGCTCACCGGCTGTATCCGTGCGAATGGCGTAGAGCCCTGGCACGCGCGACGGATGACGAACAATGTGGTGGGTGTGGACCCCTTCGCCGTCCAAGCGTTCGATGATCGCCGCCGAGTAGGTGTCGTGCCCGAGGGCCGTCACGTAGTTCACCGAGTGCCCGAGGCGCGCCAGATACACGGCGGTATTCAGTGTGTCGCCAGCGACGCCCAGTCGAGCAGCGCCGAGTACGCCGCCCGACGCGGTGGAGGCGAGCTCGAGCAGTGGCTCGCCGAAGACAGTGACACGCGCCATAGCGTCGCTCCCCGTGCGCAAGGCTAGGAGAAAAACATCCCGCCGTTGATGTCGATGTTCGCACCCGTTACAAAGCTCGCCTTGCCCGACGCGAGGTACCACACTAGATCGGCCACTTCGGTCGCGGCACCCTCGCGGCGCAGGGGAGTCGCGCCCGCCACGTGCTTGCGAACTTCATCCTTCGTGAAGGTGTCGTGGAAGGTCGTGCTGATCATGCCGGGACACACACAGTTCACGCGGATGCCGGAGGGGCCTAGCTCCTTTGCCATCGCCCGGGAGAAGGTCATTACGGCGCCCTTTGACGTCGCGTAGGCGGCCGCACCCGGACCTCCGCCATCGCGACCTGCCTGGGAGGCGAAGTTGACGACGGCTGCACCCTCGGCCATGTGTGGCACCACCGCGTGCGTGGCGAGAAACGTACTGGTGACGTTCAGGCGCATGAGGCGATCGAAGAACTCATCGTCCATCTCGGCGAGCGCCTTACGGGCTACCAAGCCACCCACTACGTTGACCAGCACATCAATCTTGTCGCCGAAGGCCTCCCGCGCGCTCGCCACGAGATTCTCAACATCCCGCTTGTTGGTCATGTCGCCCGCCACCGCGATCGCGGTTCCGCCCGCTCGCTCGATACTCGCAACAGTGGCTGCCCCCGAATCAGGGTTGCTGAAGTAGTTGACGACGACCCGGGCCCCCTCCGCAGCGAGCTTTTCCGACACGGCGCGGCCGATGTCGCGAGCCCCGCCGGTGACGATGGCGACTTTTCCTTCGAGCGATTTCATTGGGTTTTCCTTGCGTTTACTGATGACATCGACAGGGCGTGCCGCCCTATCGATAGAGATACGGCCCTCGCCACTGAAAGCGCTGAGTACCTAGGGTTAGGGAATGGGTTGCCGTGGCGCTGGTATCGTCATTGGCGACGATGAGCACGTGCTCAGGCTCATCCTGACTGACTAGGATCACGGCTGAGTACTGCCCATCGTCATGCGCGACGCTTAGCTGAGCGACCCGCCCCATGGGATCGACCGTGAGCTCACTTACCGGGCTGTAGTGACCGTGCGCTTCGATGACGCTCGCGAACAGAGTGCTCTCATCAGCGTCACGACGGATGATCAGCCCCGCGTCCCGGCGCAGATTGAAAGCAGGATCGTTCGCCCCTAGCCGCGTAAACACCCACTCATCGCCGCCTTGGACAGCGGCGGTCAAGGTGTAGAAGCTGCCGCCGACGAGCCACTGGAAGCGAGCGTTCGCCTCAGCCGGCGCACCGCGCGCCTCGACGAGCAGGTGCTGGTAGCCGTGATCGACACCCAAGATCTCGCGGGCTTCAGGCGATGCGATCGGCACATCCGTGGTTAGGTGCTGGCCGATAAACCAGAACGGCAGGTCGTACCGGTGCGCAGCGTCGCTCTCCACGCGCAGCAGGTCGATCACCACGGGTTGCTCCGCCACCTGAACCAAGGCCATCGTTCGGCGCAAGACCGTGCCCGGGTACGCCGTCCTCACTGTGGCGCTGATCACCTGGGCAGCAGGGTCGGAGGCATCGAAAAACGCCAACTCCGCGTGGCGTTGACTGCCGATCTCGTAGCGACCCTCGAAGTGTGAGGTCTCGTCCTGCACGAGGGTGTTGTGCGCGATCGTCTGCTTGGCCCAGCTGGCGTTTTCCGGCAGGTAGTTTCCACCGCCCTTCTGCCCGATGTTGACGAAGCGCACCATGCCGTAGTCTTGCAGCACTTCCTGCCCCTCAGCGTAGAGGGAGAACGCGAGCTTGTCGTAGTGACCGTGGCTAAGGCCCTGGGCGGAGTACTTGAAGACCAGCGTCAAGGGCGCGGCGGGTGCGCGCAATACCGCCAGTCCGCCCGCCGTTCCCTGCGCGCCGTCCGTATAGTTCACCGAGGCTCTCACCAAGGGCTCGGCCAAGCCGTCGCGCAGATCGCGGGCGACCGCAAACCCCGCTTCATCGAGGGTCACGCGATGCTGTTGGCGCGCGATCGTGAGCAGCTGGGGGTCGTGGGCGCCGGACTGGTAGGCGATGTCTACAGCAGCGACGACGGACTCGCTGAGCCACGACATACCCTTTTGCGCATCGTTGAGAGGGAAGAACTCGCCGTCCGCATCCGTTAGGTTGATCAACGTGGTGATGGCCTTCAGCAACACGCCATCCTTATAGCCCATGATTCCGAGCTCGGGGCGGGCGTTCGCCAAGCCTTGCGCGAAGATCAGGAACGGGTACATCGCGTAGCGCTGGTAGTACGGCCCTTCCGTGTAGTACCCGTCCGGCGAGAAGGCCTCGTCGAGGTTGGCTAGGAAGCCGGCTGCCTGGCCCGGTTGGCGAATGAAGCCACCGTCGTTGTCGCGGGCCTCGGCATCGAACTTCCCCACATCCAAGCCGTACAACGCGCGCCGCACGAGCGCCTCATCGTCCATCACCAGGCCGATCATCCCCACTGCCGCCGTGCCCCAGGTGCTGTGGTTGTGAATGCGATTGAAGAACTGCGGATTATCTAGCGACAGGAAATCGGCGAAGGGGCGAAACAGATTCGTCTCCAACCGTTCGCGTTCGGCGGCGCTTAGGTAGTCGTAGATCGCGTCGTAGCCAAGGCTCGCGTACAGAAGCCAGTTGGCGTCGTTCAAGCACTGCCAGAAGAGTTTGCCGCGGGCGTAGGAGCGTTCCTGCGGATGCAGCGGTAGGGCCCCGTACATCGCCTCATACTGCAGGAACATATCGCGCAAGAAGACCGCGTAGCGCGCATCGTCGAGCAGCTGATACAGCGCGCCCGCTTTGGGCATTAGCAGGAAGTTGCGCTTGTGCCGCTCGTGCGTATAGCCGCCCGAGAGGTCATGTGGCACAGGCGTGTCGATGCCGAGGGCGATCTCCGCGTCCACCTCCGCCTGCACTCGCGCCAGACTCGCATCGAACAGCGGCGTCTGACCCAGACCCTCGCGCATTAGTTGGACGCCGGCCTTGCTCATGGCGAGGCGAGGATGTTCAGCGACCTCCGCGTGGGCGCCAGAGGCCGTGACCGCGAGCAACAGGATGGCCAGCACCCACGGGAACGGACCGGCGATATCGCCTGCTGCGCGCGGCGCCCGACCGACGAGCGCAGCCGATGCAGCGAGTGAGGACCGGTCTAATTCCATGCCTCAACTGTACAGCTCAATTGTTGAAAACTGAACAGGCCAATTGACAGGAATGGGCCTAAAGCGGCTGCCAAAGGGTGAAAGGTGCGCAGGATCGTGGTAAATCAGTCTTCGGGCAAGAGAAGCATATTGGTCATGCCAATTAGGAGCACCGCAGCACAATGAGCGACCACCGCCTCTACCAAACCGTCGCGGAGCGTCTCAAGAAGCGCATCGCCGACGGCGTCTATTTGCCCGGCGATCGGCTGCCGGGAGAGCGCGAATTGGCTGATGAGTTCGGCGTCAGCCGAGTCACCGTCAGGGAGGCCGAGATTGCCCTGCAAGCCATGGGGTTCATCGAGGTGAAGCCAGGTTCCGGCGCCTACGTGGTCGAACGTGCTCCGACATACCCAAGGGATCTGCCTACGGTCACGGCGCTCGAACTCACGCAGGCGCGGCTGCTGTTCGAATCAGAGGCGGCCGCGCTCGCGGCACGCGCCATCACCGATGAGACCCTGGCCCACCTGACGTCGCTGGTAAGCGTGATGTCGCAGAGTAACGCGAAGGGTGGCGACGCCTCACTGGCAGCCGATCGAGAGTTTCATTTGGCTATCGCCGCGGCGTGCGGTAACGCGGCCGTGCAGGATGCGATCGAGCGACTCTGGCGCATGCGTACGGAGCTGCCCAACGTGCTGGAAGCACACGCCGTGGTCTGCTCCGAAGACCTGGCACAGGAACGCGGCAAGGAGCACGACCGCATTCTTGCTGCCCTGCGCAAGCGCGACCCCAGCGAGGCCCGAAGCGCGATGCAGGACCACTTCTCTCGCCTGCTCGCGTCGATCATCGACGCGTCCGAAGCCCATGCCGTGGAGGCCCTGCGGGTGGAGGCTGCCGCGCGACGACAGCGCTTTCTTCAAGGATTCATGCAGACGGATGGCGCATAGGCCCATGATGCGCATCCTCACCACCCGATCTGCCCTCATCTACCTCCTGCCCAGTCTTCTCGCAGGATGGTCCATGGCGACACCCGCTGCGACCGACAACCCGACCCTGGTTGGGTCTTTCGCCGAATACGAGAAGGCTACCGCCGCGCTTCGCCCTGGCGACACTGTTGTGCTCAAGGACGGCACCTGGCGCGACGTTGAGCTCGTCTTCAAGGCAATCGGTCGTGAGGACGCCCCGGTGACCCTGCGCGCACAAACCCCTGGCAAGGTCATCATCTCTGGCGAGTCGAATCTCGCCATCTCCGGCGAACACATTGTGGTCTCGGGGCTGGTGTTCGCAGACGGCTTCACGCCCACCAGCGAGGTTATCTCCTACCGCACCGCGAAGAACGAGCTAGCCGTTCACACGCGGGTCACCAACGTGGTGATCGACGACTTCAGCAACCCCGAACGGCACTCGGCGGACACCTGGGTCGCGATCTACGGCAAACACAACCGCTTCGACCACAACTCGCTCCTGTACAAGGGCAACCGCGGCGTAACCCTCGCAGTGCGGATGGACACCGAGGCTAGCCGCGAAAACGGTCACCTTATCGAGCGCAACTACTTCGGGCCGCGCCAGACCTTAGGGTCCAACGGCGGCGAAACGCTGCGCATCGGCACCAGCCACTACTCGCGCGAGTACGCCAATCCGGTGGTGCGGGAGAACTACTTCGACCGCACCAGCGGCGAGCTCGAAATCATCTCCAGCAAGTCCTGCGGCAATGAAATCAGTGGCAACGTGTTCTTCGAGAGCCAAGGCACTCTGACTATGCGCCATGGCCACTACACGACCGTCGAACGCAACTACTTCCTTGGCAACCGCCAGCCCAATACGGGCGGCATCCGCATCATCAACGAGCACCAGACGGTGCGGCGCAACTACCTCTACGGACTCACAGGGCATCGTTTCCGTGGCGCGCTGGTGATCATGAACGGGGTACCGAACGGGCCCATCAACCGCTACGACCCAGTGATCGATTCGGTCCTGAACAACAACGTGGTGATCGACAGCGATCACATCCAGCTTTGCGCAGGGGCGGATGAGGAGCGCTCGGCACCGCCCACGGGCACCACGATGCACAACAACCTCATTCTCACGCAGACCAACGACGCACCTTTTACGGTCTACGACGATATCTCAGGCATCAACTTCTCAGGCAATACGATCAACGAGGGGCTGAGTTCGCCCGTCGAGCAAGGCTTCAAACGCTCACCCTACGCGGTGTGGACGAACGCCGCCGGCCTGCGTGTCCCCGCTCAGCACCTGCTCGATCAGATCGGCTTCGGCGAGGTACGCCTGCCGATCACAAAGGCGGATACCGGCGCGTCCTTCTACCCTAAGCCGCAGGGTCCCGTAGCCTTTCGCAGTGGCCGAGAGATCCCCGTGGCACCGGGCACGAATACTATCTTGGACGCGATGCGCGCAAGCCGGCCGGGCGACGTGCTCGTGCTCGACAACGCCGGTGAGTATCTGCTCACCAAGTACGCCCCCACCTTCCACGCGGTCTCTATCACGGCACCGAGCGGTGATAAGCCCATCATCCGCTCAGAGAAATCGAGCTTCTTCATCATTGAGAACGGTGGGTCCCTAGAGCTCGACAACGTGTGGGTCGATGGGGCCGAGTCTCCTGACCTCGCAGGCAACAACGTTATCAGCACGAGCCGCTACTCGATGAATCGCAACTACTCGCTGGTGGTGCGAAACAGCCGCGTGACGAACCTCGATGTCAACCACAGCTATGACTTTCTCAAGGTGTATCGCAGCACTTTCGCTGATCGTATCGAAGTGCTCGACACGCAGATGAGCAACGTGACCGGGGCTATCCTCGCGCTCGACAAGGAAACCGACGATCTCGGCATCTACAACGTCGAGAACCTGCGGATCGAGGGCAGCACCTTCGAGGACGTCCAGGGCGCCGTGGCGAACCTCTACCGCGGCGGTACGGACGAGAGCACCTTCGGCCCGATCGTCACGATCGCCGACAACGCGCTCACCAACGTGGGCAACGGCAAGCGCAACAGGTCCGGCGCGTCCATGCGGTTCCATGGTGTCCAGAGGCTGCACATCCGTGATTCGAACTGGGCGGGCAGCGCGCCCTTGGCGCTTTTTCTCACCAACGGTGAGCCCATCACGGAGATTCGCGACGTCGTCATGCAGGAGACGCCACCCATTCGCGCCAATCACGACGGCTACAAGGCCGAGAACGTCACCTATCAATAAGCTGACGCGCCGCGGTGCGCTAGCCCAGCAAACCCGGCAGCCACAGGGACAGCGCCGGCACGTAGATCACGGCGATCAGGGCGAGGAGCAAGGCCCCGTAGAAGGGCCAGATCGTGCGCACGGTCCGCTCGATTGGGATTTTGCCGATGGCGCAGCCGACGAACAGCACGGCGCCTACGGGCGGGGTCACCAGCCCGATGCCGAGGTTCAGCAGCAACATGATGCCGAACTGCACCGGATCCATCCCGAGCTCGCTGGCCATGGGCAGGAAGATGGGCGTGGTGATGATGATCAGCGGCGCCATGTCCATAAAGGTGCCGAGGAGCAGCAACACGAGGTTGATCAGCAACAGCAGCAGCAAGGGGTTTTCCGTGATGCCCTTGAGCATGTCGGCCAGCTGCGTGGGCGCTTCGAGCAGGGCCAGCAGCCACCCAAAGGCGCCCGCGGCGCCGATGACGATCATGACCATCGCCGTCGTGCGCACCGATGCGGTGGTGGCCGCGATGAAGCGCTCCCAGGTGAGCGAGCGATAGACGAACACAGCGACGAAGATCGTGTAGACCACGGCGATGGCCGCCGACTCGGTCGGCGTGAACACCCCCGACAAGACGCCGACGACGATGATCGCGGCGGCCAGCAAGCCGGGGATGGCGGCCGCAAACGCGGCGACGAACGCACGCCAGCCGGGAAACGCGCCTTGGGGGTAGTCGCGTTTCGCCGCAACCGCGTAGGCGGCCACCATGAGCAGCAGGCCGGTCAGGATGCCGGGGATGACACCGGCGAGAAACAGGTCGGCCAGGGAGATGCTGACGCCGGCGGCGGCAGCGTAGATGATCATGTTGTGCGAGGGCGGGATGAGCAGCCCCGTGATCGCCGCCGTGGCAGAGACATTGACCACGTAGTCCTTGTCGTAACCCTTCTCCTCCATCATCGGCCCCAAGGTGGAGCCGATGGCCGACACGCTGGCGATGGCCGAGCCCGACACGGCACCAAAGAGCATCGAGGCACCCACATCCACCTGCCCGAGACCGCCACGCGTGCGCCCGAGCGCCGCGTCGGCCACGCGAATCAGGCGCTCTGCGATGCCGGCGCGGTGCATGAGATCGCCAGCGAACACGAAGAAGGGAATGGCCATGAGCGCGAAGATGTTCATGCTCGCGGCCATGCGCTGAAAGGCCACCACCAAGGGCACGTCGAGCATCGCGAAGGTCACCAGCGATGCGATCCCTAAGGCAAAGGCGACGGGAACGCCGAGAATGAGTAGCCCCAGCAATACGCCGAGTAGGATGGCTAACTCCATGCCTTCGGCACCTCCGTGGCGCGCAGGTCAGCGATGAGCTGTTCGATGGCGAAGCCGATGATCAGCACGCCCGACAGGACGATAGGCACGTAAGCGAAGCCGCGCGAGATCCCCAGGGTGGGGATCGCATGCTGCCAGGTGCCTCTGGCAAGTTCGACGCCGAACACCACCATCGCCACGCCGAAGGCAGACACGAGTAGGTGGGCGATCAGGCGCACGGGGCGTTGCAAGGCCACGGGCATGTGATCGGCGAAGACGGCGATGCGGATATGGAATCCCTCGCGAACGCCAGCCGCCGCAGCGATGAACACGTACCAGATCATCAGCAACAGAGCAGCCTGCTCGGCCCAGGCAGGACTCGCGTTGAGCACGTAGCGGGCGAAGACCTGCAGCCCGATGATCGCCGTCATCACCAGCAGACCGACACAGGCAATCCACTTAGCCAATAGGCCGATCTGCCGACTCACTCCCCCGCGCTCGATACTATCCATTGTCGCTGTCCAGCCTGGCACCGAGGTTAACGATATCGTCCACTACCTGGCGCATCTGTGGCGTGGTCACGAAGCGATCCCAGACCGGCAGCATCTTCTCGGAAAAGGCGGCGTGCTCGACGGCCTCGACCACCTGCACACCGCCCTGCGCGACGCGCTGACGGGAGATGCCCACGCGCGCGTCCCAAAGGCGGCGCATGATGGGCACCGAGTCGGCCGCGGCGCCCTGCAGGTAGGCCTGTTCTTCGCCGGACATGCGATCCCAGCTGCGGCGCGAGCCGACCACCAGTTCGGGCGCCATCACGTGGCGCGTAAGGCTCAGGTGCGGGGCGGCCTCGAAGTGGCGCGAGCTCTCGTAGGAGGGGTAGTTGTTCTCCGCGCCGTCGACCACTCCCTGCACCAGCGACTGGTACACCTCGCCGTAGGGGATGGGCGTGGGGTTGGCGCCGAGGGCCTGAATCATCGCCACGTAGATATCCGACTTCGGCACCCGGATCTTCATGCCGGCGATATCCGCGGGCGAGATGATCGGCCGCTTCGTGTTGTAGAAGCACCGCGCGCCTGAATCGTAGTAGCACATGCCGCGCAGGCCGTAGGGCATCATCGCATTGAGGATCTGCCGGCCGATCGCGCCATCGAAGGTCGCGCGCGAATGGGCGATCGAGCGAAACAGAAACGGCAGGGCGAGCACGATCGAGTCCGGCACGATGGAGTTGATCGGCGCGAGATTCACGCGCGTCAGGTCGAGTCCGCCGAACACGGCGATCTCCAGCGTGTCCTTCTCCGCGCCTAGCTGCCCGCCCGGGTAGACG
Organism: Pseudomonadota bacterium; assembly: GCA_039193195.1. Lineage (NCBI taxonomy): Bacteria > Pseudomonadati > Pseudomonadota > Pseudomonadota bacterium. Next base: position 71,550 of record JBCCWS010000025.1, on the reverse strand, counting down.
CGCACGCGCATCTCGCCGTTGGTGCGTTCATCGAGCAGGCGGTCGATGGCGTGCAGGCCCTGGGTGGTGGGGTAGTCGTCCGGCTGCGAGTCGGCGGCGAACAGCGGCCGCGCACCCCGGCGTCTGCCGCAGGCGGTCAGCAGCAGGGGGGCCAGCAGCAGGGTGCGCCGCGTGATCACCGCGCCATCCACCCACCGTCCACGGGCAACAAGGTCCCGTGCACGTAGTCGGCGGCTGACGAGGCGAGGAACACGGCGGCGCCGCCGAGATCGCTCGGTTCCCCCCAGCGCCCTGCGGGAATGCGCTCTAGGATCTGTCGGTTGCGCACCTCGTCGGCGCGCAGGGCTGCCGTGTTATTGGTGGCGAAGTAGCCGGGGACGATCGCGTTGACGTTGATACCCGCGCCCGCCCACTCATTGGCTAGCAACCGTGTTAACCCTGCCAGGCCACTCTTGCTGGCCGTATAGGACGCCACGCGGATGCCCCCTTGCAAGGAGAGTAGAGAGGCAACGTTGATGATCTTGCCGCGCCGCTGATCGCGAATCATGGTCTTCGCCGCGGCCTGGGCCAGGAAGAACGGCACCTTGAGGTTAGTCGCCATCACGTCATCCCAGTCCCTCTCGCTGAAATCGACGGCATCCTCACGGCGGATGATGCCGGCGTTGTTGACGAGGATGTCGATGGGCCCAAGGGCCTTTTCGCATCGTTCGATCACGCCTGGCAGCACCGCGGCAGTGCTGAGGTCCTCCATGACGACGGCTGACGTGCCGCCGTCGATGTCTGCAATCAGGCGCTCCGTTTCGTCAGGCGCAGATCGACCGACGAGCGCGACGGCGGCGCCAGCGCCGGCAAGGGCGACTGCCATGGCTTGGCCAAGGCCCGTATTCGCACCCGTAACCACCGCCACCTTCTCTTCTAAGCTGAACATCGAGGTGCTCATCGCGACCTACTTCAGCGGGCAGATGTCGAGGACGCCGTCCCCGGCCATCATGTCCGGGTGCATCGCCTGGTGAGTCTTGTGAAACATCAGAATCCCCCTTGGGTGCTGGTGCCCGTGCGCCGCTAGCCGGGCGAGTGCTTCGTCATGACCTGGGGCGCCGGGTCGAGTCCCGCTCGATCAAACGAGGCGTGGTCTCGTTCGGCCCCGGGGCCTGCGTGTCGTCGTTATCGAATTCGAACAGGCGTTCCGCAGCCAAGCGCCCGATCCGGCGCGCCGGCGTCCGCGCAGTCGTCAGTCGCGGCCATACGCGCGTGGCCGTCTCGAAGTCATCGAAACCGACCACGGAGAGCGCATCCGGGGGCGTTTGCCCTGCCACATGAAGCGCCTGCAGGACGCCGGCAGCCATCTCGTCGTTCGAGGCGAACACCGCGGTGGGCGCCGGATCGAGATCCAGGATCTGCGCCCCTAGGGCCAGCCCCGACTCGAAGGTGTAGTCCCCCTGCAACACGTACTCGGGGGGAATCGTGATCCCAAACTCGGCCAGCGCCTCCTCGAAGCCGGCTCGACGCTCATGGGACGAGCGAAAGCTGCGCCTCCCCGCGATCACGGCGATGCGCTTGTGCCCAAGTTGGGCCAGATGGCGAGCCGCTTCCTGGCCGCCGATCCGGTCGTTGGTCACGATCATGCGCCGCTCCATGTCGAGGGCGATGGAGGCGATGCGGATATAGGCGCACCCGAGCTCGCGGAGCACTTCCGCCAGTCGCTCATCCTCGGAGACGGAGGGGGTGAGGATGACACCGTAGAGCTTCTGCACCTCGACGAAGCGGCGCGCATCTTCGATGAAGGAGTCGCTCTTGCGATCGCAAGGATGTACGACCAACTCGTACCCCGTCTGTCGCAGCACGTCGAGAATGCCGTGCTGGATGTTCACTACGTACTGCGGCGTGGGGTTGTCGGTGATCAAGCCCACGAGGTAGGCGCGACGAGAGGCGAGCCCGCGCGCCTGCGGATCCGGGCGGTAGCCGATATCGCGGATCAGACCCTTGATGCCCTTGCGAGTGGCTTCGTTCACCGTGGGCGAGTCGTTGATGACCCGCGATACGGTCTTCTTCGATACCCCCGCGAGCTCGGCCACGTCCCGCATCGTCGGCTTGCGTCCGTCTTTGTTGTTCTCGTTCCAACGTCGCGCGGCCGCTGCGTAATCGACCGCTGCTTTGCGACTCGTTCGTCCCACGCTCACTGCCCTTCTAGTGCTTCTTTGAGGAAGCACTATCTGGCATCGGACGCTTGGCCTCAAAGGCCACCCGGAACGCGCCGAAGGCGCCGAAATCGACGCTGGCGCGCGAGTCCACGGTCACCTCGTGAATGCCGGTCAGGGCACCGCATGAGACGAAGGTCCCCTCAGGCAGGGTGAGGCCACGATCGGCGCAGAGTTCGATCAGAAACCGCAGAGGACGCAGCAGCCCGCCCTCGAGGTCCGCCGCTGTCGCCTGACCGACTGAGATACCGTCCACGAGCACCTCGGCCCTTAGGTCCTCCCCCGCACGCGTTCGCCAGTCGGGAACGGGCGGACCGACCAGCAGGCCCCCGTTGTTGCCGAAGTCACACACCACGCACACGGGGCCAATGCGATTGATATCGGCCATAGGGCTCGATGCGATTTCAGCGCCGACGTGTAGGGTCACGCAATCGATGAGTTCCTGGTCCGAATGGTAGGCACCATCCGGCTCAATGCGGCGATTGAGGCGAAACACAAATTCGGCTTCTACCGCGGCGAAACCGCCCTGGTAGATTGCCATCGACTGCTCGCTTCCAGCACCGATGTGATGCACCGTCGCGCGGTAAATCGGCCCCGAGAGACGATCCGCCCCGAGCGTCGCGCGCAGTTCGAGGGGAACCCCGCCGACTTTCCAACCGGCCACCTCATCCGGCCAGCGCGCGATCGACGCGCTCTGCACCGCGTAGGCTTCCTTGAGAGTAGTCGGCAACTCGCCAGGGAATGCCCGCAGAGGCGCCGCCCTCAGGCGAGCGGCAACCAGCCGCTGCGAGATCTCGTCAAGCGCCGGGGAGAGCGCCCGGGCTGCAGCGGCAGCAGGATCTGTCTCCTTTGGCATGCGGTCATCCTTCCCGAGAAGATCCACTAATCTTTCTTGTTAGGTAATTGCGAGGTCGGCCCACGCGCGCAAGAACATCAACCCCCGCGACGCGCTTTGTCACCGGTGTCACAATAACCACTATCCCCTGTCTTTTCTAGCATCGTGAGCGTCCTTGTGAACGCTCATCGATACCCGAAGGCTACGGATCGAGAGCCCCGCGCCTACCACAACGTGCTGGGGGAGAACGATAATCCCGATTCAGACAGCCCGCCCCCGGCAAACCGGGCCGTTACCTCCGCCCTGCCCGCTGGCGCTTATGTCTTAGCTGGACATGATCGTCTCGGCGACGATCGAGCGACCCGACGTAATCCGGGCGCACTCGACAATCGCCAGCTCGCGACGCACAGCGTAGCTATCAGAATCTATAGCTTGCGCCGAGCGCCAAACGACGATCCGGGAAGCCGACAAAGCAGAGCGGCCCAGCCTCGCTGACGCAGTGCTGATTGATCCGTTCTTCCGTAATGTTCACGGCCTGGAATTCGACCGCGAAGTTCTCGGTGAATGCGTAGTTGATGCTTGCGTTCAGCTGGCCGCGGTCCAGGGTGTTCACGGGGAAACTGAAGGTGCTGCTGCCGCTGGTGTTGGCACCACCGCCAAAGTCCTGCGTGCGGAAACCCTCACGCCAGGTGTAGCGCACGCGCGCCGAGAGGCCGAACTTCTCGTAGAACAGGGTGACGTTGTAGGCGTTCTGCGAAAAGTCCAACAGCCCACGCGGGATCGAGACATCCCCGAGCACGTCGAGGCCGCGCCCGGAGGTGGTGTCGATCACCGAACCGCCGCTGAAGTCCTGGTAGGTGTAGTTGGCGAGGATGCCGAAACCGGACGCCCAGCCCAGGCGATCTTCGAAGGCCGACAGGTTGTACTGGAAAGCGAGCTCGATCCCCTGCTGGGTCGTGGTCTCCGGATCGTTGGTCGGCGTCGTGCGGTCTACGCACAGGCCGAGCGTGTCCGGGTCGCCCAGCACGTTGGGCACGACGTTCGGGTTGAAGATACCGCCCCCGGGGCAGTTCGGGTCCGTCTCACGGGCAAGGCCGCTAGTCGTGGTCGGGTCGTCCACCAGCAGCGCGCCGTCGAAGTCCACACCGATGATGTTGGTCCGCTCCTTGCGGAAGTACCCGATGCTGGCGATGGCCGCCGGCGCGAAGTACCACTCGACGGAGAGGTCGTAGGAGTCGACCTCCTCCGGCTGCAGATTCGGGTTGCCAAGGGCGATGACCGAGTTTTCCTGGTCGTCCGCCGCGAAGGCCGTGTTCACGTCGCTGAAGTTCGGCCGACGAATATCAGAGCCGTAGCCCAAGCGAACGATCAGGTCGTCTCTGGGTTGAATGACGAGGTTTGCTCGCGGCAGGAAGAAGTCCGCGTTGCCCTTGGTGGACTCGAGGCTGCGCACGCCGTTCTCATCGGCGAAGCCGAAGGCAACCGAATCGGTCTCCGTATCGACGTAGCGCAAGCCCACGTTGCCGCGCACGATGCCCGCCTCGAAGTTGGCCTGCGCGTACACGGCGATCGTGTCCTCGGTGACGTCGTAGAACTGGTTCTCGTCCGAGGCCAGCATGAGGATGTCCGGGCTGTCAGGATCATGCTCGATCACCGCGTCCTGCAAAATTTGAATCGTCCCGTCCGGATCGGAGAAAGCCCGGTTCGGATCGACGAGCAAGAAGTTGGAGATGAACAGATCGCGACCGTCCGCGTCGCCGTAGTTGTCCGGTCCCGGCACCAGCAGCTCCTCGAAGAGCAGGCCGTTGGGACTATCGACGAGCTGACTGAAGCCGCCGATGCGATCCTCGATGTCATTAAAGCGGCTCGACGCCTGGTTGTAGCGCGCCCCGAAATCGATCGAGTTGAAGGCCTTCCAGGGCACGTCGAAGCTGAAGTCCAGGCGGAAGGCCATGTCTTCGTTCTCGGTCGTGTTGCGACCGACGATCACCTGGTCCAGGACCACGTTGGCAGGATCGGTCAGATCCGCCACGGTAGGCGCGAAGGGCGAGTTGAAGTTGATGCCCCAGGCCAGCGAGTCGTCGGAGAGGTCGTAGATGAAGGGCACGCAGTTGTCGTTGCTCGTGCCGTCCTGCGGGCAGTTCGGGTTAATGAAGTTAAGCGTGGTGCTCAAGTTCGGGTTGGTCGTGTCTGACGTGGTCGAGGCGATCTCCGCCCTAGCGCTAAAACCATCGCCGGTCCACTCGGTGGCCAAGGCGAACACCTGGCTGTCCGTCACGCGCGAGCCCGTATCGCTCGAGAAGCGCAGGTTCGGGTCGTCATCATCGTTGTCCAAGTCCGGCTCGAGCTCGCCCGCGAGGGCTGCGGGGAACTCCCCCGGGCCCACGCCGAAGTCGACGATCTCGAAGGCCGTCGGGACGCTGATGTTGCGCAGGGTGCTCACGCCCGAGGCCTGCAGGCGATAGCTGTCCTGGCTGCGCTCCTGCTCGTTGATGATCGCATCGAAGCTGAACTTCAGGCGATCGCTCGGCGCCCACTCCAAGGTAGACGCAATGTTCGTGGTCTCGTAGTCGAAATTCTCTTGCTCCTGCACCAGGAACTGGATGCCAAGAAACTCCGCGGGGTCGGCGCCAGGCGGCATCGCGATGTTGTCGCGGTCCGTACGCGGGCGGAAGGACACGGACTCCTGCTCCGTGTAGCTACCGCTGACCACAAAGCCGATCGAGCCGATGCTCGTATCCCACGAGTTACCGAAGGCACCCGATAGGCGAGGCTGCCGCCCGTCAGTGGTGAGGCTGCTGTCCTCCACCTGCACGCGCGCGGAGGCCAGGATCTCAGAAAGCTCCAGGGGTCGGATCGTGCGCAGGTTGATCGTGCCGCCGACGGAGCCTTCGATGGTCTTCGCATTGGGCGACTTGATCACTTCGACCGCGGAGATGATGGCCGGGTTGACGTCCTCGAAGTCGATGCCCGTACGGTTCGATCCGGAGGCGACGGTGGAGATACCGTTGAACTCGACTCGGTTCGCATTTGTGCCGCGGATTTGGACGCCCGTGCCGACACCCGCCGTACGCGTGATCTGAATGCCCGTGACGTTCTCAAGCACTTCGGCGAGATTCTGGTCCGGCAGCTTGCCGATGTCCTCCGCAACGATGACTTCGACCAGGTTGTCGGAGTCGCGCTTTTGATCGATGGCGCTGGCCAGCGATCCGCGAATGCCCTGCACGACGACTTCGTCGATGGGGCCTTCCTGCTGGGCGTTGGCGATGTTTGGTGCGGTGGCTGCGGCTGCGTAGCACGCAAGCACGGACATGCTGAGTCGGTGTTTCACTGAATCCCCCCCCGGGCCGGAAACCTTTGATGTGTGCCGGAAGACGCGCTCGGTCGGCCTCCCGAGCACCAAGCATACGCAAATTGTCACCGGTGTCTACACCGATTGCAGAGAGCCGTAATACCTCAAATGATGCCGAGCAACTTGTCGGGGCTGTACACCTAAGCTAGGGTCAAAGCGAGCAACTACTCAGCACGGTCTTTGCATCGAGTGAAGTCAACTATATGAAATTAATGACTTTTTTTAAGATCATAATAATCGTCATGACGTCGCTGCCCGCAGCGAGGGTCGCGTCCGCGGCTCCCGATACGGCGCCTAAGACTGAATTGTCTTTAGAGACAATAATGGCCGAGCACTACCTGCCAGACTTCTCTTATGCGGGGTTTCGCAACGGCCTGGGCGCGCTGCCGACCGCCAAAGGGCACGTGGTTCTGGTCGATGCCTACGGCGCCACGCCCGACGATGAGAAGGACGACACCAAAGCGATTCAGCAGGCGATCGCTGCGGCCAACACCGTGGCAGGGCCTGTCATCGTTCGATTCTCCGCGGGTCGCTACCGCATCTCTGAGGTATTGCGAATCACGCGGTCGGACTTCGTCCTACAGGGCGCGGGGGAAGGCGCGGGCGGCACACTGCTGCACTTTCCACGACCGCTTGCCCAGGTAGATAAGAGCAAGGCCCTGGATGAGCTACGCGAATACCTGCTTAAGCTCGATAAGCGCCAGGTCGAGCCCGACAAGAACCTCAACGACTACTTCTCCGAGTACTCGTGGAGCGGCGGCTTCATCTGGATTCAGAAACCTGGCGTACGTACGGCTCCGTACCTCGTTGAGTACGATCCGGACATCGAGGTACTCGCGACCATCGAGCGCGGACAGCGAGGCCATCGAGAGATCGAGCTGGCATTACCCGAATCTCTTCGCACCGGCGATATCGTCCAGTTGCAGTGGATCAACGCCAAGGGGCCGGAAGCGGGCATCATCAAATCGTTGTACGGCGATGCGTTCAGGCGCGCGGGGTCTCATCACTGGTCCTTCCCCGAGCGCCCGCTGGTGCGGCAAACCTCCCGCGTCGAAGCCGTCGACGGGCATCGCGTTCGCCTCGCCGATCCCCTGCTTCACGACATAAACGAGACGATTCCTGCTCAAGTAGCGGCATGGGACGGCCTTGAGCATGTAGGCGTCGAGGACTTACATCTGGAGTTCCCCGACTCACCCTACTTCGGCCACCACATGGAGCGTGGCTACAACGGCATCTACTTCACCACAGCCTTCGACTCGTGGGCGCGCAATATCCAGATCACCAATGCCGACAGCGGCATCTTGAGCTACGCAAGCGCGAACGTGACGTACCGGGACATCCTCTCCAACGGCACCCGCCGCGCCCACTACGCCGTGCACATGGGCAATGTGCACAACGTGCTGGCCGAGAACGTACGCGTGATGAACCCGGTGCTGCACTCACTCACCTTCAACACGCAGTCCACGAAGTGTGTGTACAAAAATGCTGAGGTGTTCGTAACGCCGACACTCGATCAGCACGCCGGCGCGAACCACCAGAACCTCTACGATCAGGTCACCCTGCACAAGCGAGCGATCCCGACCAAGAGCGGACCCGTATCACCTGTGTTCGACGGCAGTGGAGCAGGGTACTGGCAGCCTGGCCATGGCGCTTTCAACACGACCTGGAACCTACGCCTATTGATCACCGGCGGCGCCCACCCGGATGAGACAGTCGTCGTCCAAGGACTGGATGAAGGGCCGAGCGCGCTCATCGTCGGCCTGCACGGCAATCGCAGCTTCACCCTGGATTACCGCCCGGTACCGTACGTGCGAATGCTGAACCAACCCGTCCTGGCCGCCCCGTCCCTCTACGACCATCAGCTTGCTGAGCGGTTGCGGGCGGTCAAGGTGCCCACTGCGCAATGACGTGGGGCCTGCCGTGATCCCTCGAGCAAGCGACCTCCTGGCCCCTGAGTGCGGGCAGCTCCCGGCCGATGAGATGCTCCAATCATCCCCTGGCGACCTCGAGCGCCGCCGAGTATGCCTAGCCAATTGCCGCGGCCGTACGTGCCCAATTGCGCGAACTCAACGCCCGCCGGCAAAGGCCTCGCTGCAGTCGAAAACCGCTCGTTTTCCGGCGAATTCTCTTGCAGTGCAGGATTGTGTTTTCCATGTATGCGATCGCATACTCGCTCACCGGTCTTACCGCAATACCGACACTCTCCCTAAATTGGTCTGACCAATTTAGGGAGAGTGATACAACAGCCGAGACCGTCGGCGATCCAAGGACGCAACTGGGGGGCCAAGATGCGCAACAGCCAGACACCCACTGCCAGCTGTGGGCGTGGCCAAGGTGGGGTTCACCTCCGCCTTCGAAGGACGATAGGCGTGTGTACTGCCTCCTATCGACAACCCGCCGCCGCCGATCCTTCGACGCCGACTCCCGTCACAGGAGACGGCTCGGCTCACCGCGCTCAGCATGGAGAGGACACACCATGACGGTCGCAATGGACTGGCGTTCCAACCTTGACAAACGATTTAGTGGGGATATTCGGGTGATGATTCACAGGCTCTTCGTGTGTGCCGCGCTGGCGACAACACTTATCGGCTGCAGCAGCGATCGGGACAGCCTCACGCGGGTGCCGGGCTCCAACGGAGTGGCTAGCATCAGCGGTGCGGCCGTCGTAGGTGCAACCCTGACAGCTGGGATCACCGACCCCGAAGGCGTTGAGGCTGGCAGCGACAGCTATCAGTGGTACGCCGATGGCGTGCTGATACCCGATGCGACTGCATCCTCCTACACGCTGACCGCTGGCGAGGGTGGCGGCTCGGTGACCGTCGTGGTGCGCTTCACCGATTCAGCAGGTCTTCGCGAAACCGTCGAGTCCCCGCCTGTCAACGTGCAAGCCGCGTTCGCCCTCGGTGCGCTCTACACGCACGGGCTGGTCGATGGGGCCACTTGCGACATCGCGCCGGTCGACGCTAACGGCGTGGCGGGGACAGCACTAGCGTCGGGAACCACTACTAACGGATCGGTCAGCTTCGGCGAGCTAGTGCCCGTGGATGGCGTGGCGCTGCTCACCTGCACGGGCGGTACCTACGTCGATGAAGCCACCGGTGCCATGCTCGATGCTCCGAACACACGAGCGGTCGCCGACGTTGCAGGCAATGCCACCTTCACCGTATCGCCCCTGACCGAAATTGCGACCCAGCTGGCTGAGCTCGCCGGCGATTTGAACACGGCCGTCACCCTCTACAACGAAACGGTCGGCACCAACTTTGGGGTCGCCACCGACATTACCCAGATCGTGCCAACGGATCTGACCACAACCGCCAGCGCCAACGACGACGCGGGCAGGTATGCGACCGCCCTGGCGCTGATTTCCCAGCTGGATGCCAACGACCCTGACGCCTCGGCCGGGGAGGTGGTCGCCAACTTAGGGATGGATCTCGCGGACGGCACCTTCTCTCAGGATACGATCGACGATTTCAACCAGGCCGTGGTCAACATCGTCGGGGCGCCGATTGCTGGCAACTTGGTTAACGATGCCCTGATGACCGTTGAGGGCGCCATCAACAACGTGCCGGAGCCGGCCGAATTCGAGGGCCTGGACGCGTCGATCCCCAACAATCAGGGAGCTCCGCTCACCGGCACAGTCACCGTTACCGACGTGAACTTCGGCGAGGACGGCGTGACCGCACAAGCGGATGCGGAAACCGCCTTCGGGACCTTTAACGTCGATGAGAGCGGCGCGTGGACCTACCTCCTCGACACGGAGAACCCGACCGTGGCGGGCCTCGATATTGGTGAGTCTGTCAACGACGTCATCCCCCTGACCTCCTTGGACGGCACCCCGGCCAACCTCGTGATCCGCGTCACGGCCCTGACCCAGGTCGCGGAGATCACCAACACCATCAACGGCGACACGGGCGAACTGCGACTCAATCTGGATCCCCATCAGCTGCAGGGGAGGCTTAAGTTCTCGTTCCTGAAGACCGACGCGCTGGCGGACGACGGCAACGAGAAGGACGCCTACATCGCCCTATACGGATCGTCAGGCAGCGTGTCGGAATCCCTGGTCGACCTGCGCATCCAGGGTCCCGCCACCAACGATGACGGCAGCATCCGAGAGCCGCGCTTCCTGGTCCGCAACACGGAGAGCGAGGCCTACCCCGGCGACATCATCGAAGCGCCCTTCACGCCCAACCAGTGGTACGAGGTGGAGATCATCTGGGACCTATCCGCGGAGAATCAGATCACGATCCTCATCGATGGCGAAGCGCTCGGGGGCGGGCCCTTCTCGACCGCCGCCGTCGTGGACCCCGACTTCATCGACCTCGATCAGTGGTTCAGCGAGGGCGTGGAACGCGTGCAGTGGCGCTTCGGCGACAACGGCACGGTCATCCCCTTCGGCTCCTACTTCATCGACAACGTCGAGATCTTCTCGGACACCGAAGGCACCATGCTCGCGTTCATGGATGACTTCGAAAGCTACACCGTCGGCGAGTCCTTCACCGGCTCCGTGGACTACCGCGACTCCGTGGATACGATCGTCTCGCTCTTCGACCGCAGCGCAGACGGCGGGGCGACGCCGGCGGTGTTCTTCAACTTGGTGGGTGCGATCAACAGCGATAGCACGGAGCTGTTGATGGACACGGTCACGGTGATCGATCCGGATCCCGGCGAGGACATGCTCGTCGAACAGATCGACACGACCACCACCTACGGCCTGTTCTCGATCCTGCCCTCGGGCACCTGGGAGTACACCCTCGACACGATGGACCCGACCGTCGCCGCTCTGGTGCAGGGCGACCGCATCACGGACAACATCCCGATCGCCTCGGTGGACGGCACCAGCGCGGAACTGGTCATCACCATCAACGGCGTGGGCGGTGAGCCTTCCGGCGGCAGCACGAACGTGGCGGTGATCGTGGACACGGATGCCAGCGACACGGGCGAGTTGCGCTACGCCCTGGGCGAGGATGGCCCGCTCTTGGCCGGACGCGTGGAACTGAAGATCAAGCGCCTCGACGACGATCTTGGCAACGGGGATGCCTTCATCACCCTGTTCAATTCCGCCACCAACAACGATGGCGCCATCCTCGACCTGCGCATCCGAGACGACAGCTTCGGCATCCGCAGCCCGAGCGACGTCGACACCTCGTCGCTGCCGTTCAGGCTGGACGAGTTCATGGACGTGCGGGTGACCTGGGAGTACCCGGACGGGTCCGACAGCGTCAACCCCGTGGTCGTGCTCTCAGTGGACGGCGTCAGCCTGCCGCCCTTCACGCCCGACAACAACGCCGTCGGCGGGGTCACGCACGTGGCCGTTCGCTTCGGCGACAACAGCGGCGTGCGCGAGGCGACTGGCAAGGTCAGCGTCGACGATCTGGCCATCTACTCGGACAGGGCGGGCTTTACGGAAGTCTTCGCTGACGACTTCGAGTCCTATCTGGACGGCGACTCCCTAGACACCGACAACGGGGCATCGCCGTATAACTCCAGCACGTCTGAAGCCTCGGTGGAGACCATCGAAGGCGCTGGCGGGCCCGGCAGCCCGGGCAACAAGTTCGCCCAGATCATCGACACGGACCCGGGCGACACGGGCGAGCTGCGCTACGCGCTGGACGACGATGGCCCCCTCGCCGCCGGACGCCTGGAAGTGTTGGTGAAGCGCCTGGATGATGACCTTGGCGACGGCGACGCGTTCATCACCCTGTTCAACGCCGACACCAACAACAACGGTGCCATCCTGGATCTGCGTATTCGGGACGATAGCTACGGCGTGAGAAACCCGGGCACGGTCGATACGTCATCGCTGCCCCTGATGCTGGATACGTTCATGGAGGTGCTGGTCACGTGGGAGTACCCGGGTGGCGACACCATGTTGATGCCCGAGGTCACGCTTTCGGTGGATGGCGTCGTCCTCGATACCTTCGTCCCGGACAACGCACCCTTCGGGGGCGTCACGCACGTGGCGTTCCGCTTCGGCGATAACAGCGGCGTACGCGAGGCGACGGGCATCTTCAGCGTGGATGAGCTCGGCATCTTCTCGGACACGGACGGCATGACGCGCGTGTTCGCCGATGACTTCGAGTCCTATCTCGCGGGCGACTCGCTCGACACGGACAACGCTGCCTCGCCCTACAACTCAAGCACTTCCGAGGCCACCGTCGGCGCCGAAGAAGGCGAAGCGGGCGGCCCCGGCACGCCGGGCAACCAGGTGGCGCAGATCATCGACACGGACGCCGGCGACACGGGTGAGCTGCGCTACGCCCTGGGCGAGGATGGGCCCCTCGCCGCCGGTCGCGTGTCCGTGTTCGTCAAGCGCCTGGACGATGACCTCGGCAACGGCGACGCCTTCATCACGCTGTTCAACGAGGACACCAACAACGCGGGCGCCATCCTGGACCTACGCATCCGGGACGACAGCTACGGCGTGCGCAACCCGGACTCGGTCGACACATCCGCCTTGCCCCTAACGCTTGGGACCTTCATGGAGGTGGTCGTCACCTGGCAGTACCCCGGCGGGGACACGATGCAGCTCCCGGAGGTGACCGTCGCCGTGAATGGCGCTGCCCTCGCCCCGTTCACGCCCGACAACACGCCCTTCGGCGGGGTCACCCACGTGGCGTTCCGCTTCGGTGACAACAGCGGCGTACGCGAGGCGACGGGCATCTTCAGCGTGGATGAGCTGGAGATCTACTCGGACACCGAGGGCACTACGCTCGTGTTCTCGGATGACTTCGAGTCCTACCTCGAGGGCGACTCGCTCGATACGGACAACGGCGCCTCGCCCTACAACTCGAGTACCTCTGAGGCCTCGGTGGGGGTGGAGGAATGAAGAAGCGTCCGCTCAATTTTTTCAGCCAGCCGGTCAAGCGCCGCACCACGAACGTGAGAGCCAGCATGCCAACACCGAAGCAGAACACTCGCCCCACCCCCTCGCCCACCTCGCGCCGAGCGAACGCCCTGCTGCTGGCCGCCACCCTCACGGCGATCGCCAGCACCGTGGCGTCCGCGCAGGAAGCCGAAGAAGGCACTGAGTCGAACGAAGGCGTGGAAGAGGTCGTGGTGACCGGCATCCGAGCCACGGTGCAAAGCACGATCGACATCAAGCGAACGTCTGTACAGATCGTGGACGGCCTGTCGTCCGATGAGATCGGTGACATCCCCGCGCTCTCGGTTGGCGATGCGCTAGAGACCATCACGGGGGCCACCTCGCATCAGGAGAACGGCGGCGCCACGGAGCTGTCCATCAGAGGCCTAGGCCCCTTCTTGGGGACGACGGTAGTGAACGGACGCGAAGCCACCAACGGCGGGGGCAACCGGGCCGTGAACTTCAGCATCTTCCCCTCAGAGATGTTCAACAAGATTGCGATCCACAAGTCCCAGTCCGCTGAGTACATCGAAGGGGCTGTCAGTGGTCAGGTCCACCTGGACACGAAAAAGCCCTTGGTTTACGGCAAGCGCCTCCTGCAGGGTGAGATCAAGGCCGCCCATAGCCCCGATGAGACGGACATCACCGGCGGACAGGATGTCGGCTCACGCGCCACCCTGGCGTACATCGATCAGTTCGAATTCGATAGCGGCGTGCGCCTCGGCATCTCCGTGGGCGCGCAGCTGCGAGACGAAGCCAACCCCGAGCAGGAATACACGACCACATCGGGTCAAGGTCGACTGGAGGCCTGCCAGCTGACCTCCTTCGACGCCAACGCTCTGCCCACGGATACGGACGGGCGCTGCGACGATGGCATCGCCGACGTCAGCAACGACGCCTTGCAGGACTTGATCGACGCCAACCCCGACTTCAACTCCGTGAGCGATGTTCCCTTCGCCTACATTCCCCGGGATCATCGCTATCGCCAAAACTCGACCAGCGATGAGCGAGAGGCCATCTTTGGCGTCCTGCAGTTCCAGCCGGTCGATCGCGTAGACATCACCTTCGACTACCAATACTCCGAGCGTGATCAGCGAGAGCTGCGCCGGGACCTGCAGTGGGGCAGCACGCAGGAAGACCTCTCCTTCCTCCTCTCCGACCCGACCACCGGCGTCGTCTCCTCCTCCGTGTCAGAAACGGTGATCCACTCCTTCACCACCGACTTCCAGCGCCTGGAGGAGTACGAGGGGTACGGCATCAACCTGGACTTCAGCATCACCGATCGGCTGAACCTGCGCCTGGACTACGGCCTGTCCGAGACCACGCGCACGGAGACGGACTTTGAACTTCGCCTGGGCGCCACGGACAACAACCTCCTCGGCGGCAATCGCGACGATTTCACCGTTCAGCTGGACACTAACCAAGGCGGATCTGCCGCCATCGCCACCATCCTCGATGACGGGGGCAACGGCTTCGAGGTAACGGACCCGAGCTACTTCAACGCACGCGACCGAGCACGACTGCGGGCCCGTCAAATCACGCGCAACAACAAGCTCGACGCCTTCCGCGCCGATCTCTCCTGGGATGCCTTCGCCGGCCCCATCCGCACGGTAAAGGCAGGCGCGCGCTTCTCTACGCAGACCTATCTGGAACTCGGCGGCTTACGCAATGCGCCGGGCGAGAGCCTGTTCGAGGATGAGGACCTCACCACGCCTAACGGCGGCGCGGACAATGCCATCACCGACGCGGTCCTCGCCAACGTGCTGGGCTGCGCGAACGGCAGCTTCCCCGAATCGAACTTCCTGTCGAACGTTCGCGACGGCAACCTCATCACCAACGCCAGCAGCGGCACCTCCGTCAACGAGTTCGCCACCTTCAACTTCGACTGTGCCGCGAACGCCTTCTTGGTCAACTACGGAGGCTTGGCCGGTGTCCAGCTGCAGGACGGCATCACCTCCGGCACTAACGATGTCACGGAAGACACGCTCGCCGTGTATCTGCAGGCGGACTTCGAAACGGAGATTGGCAGTCTGCCCGTGCGAGGCAATCTCGGCGCGCGTCTGGTCAACACGGACATTACCTCCGTCGGCTACCGCGCGCCAATCACCGTCGAGGAGATCGATGGCGTTGGCTTTGTGATCACCCAGGCGGATCCTGGTGAGGCTGGTTTTGAAACCGACGTGCAGACCAACAGCTACACGGAGATTCTCCCCAGCCTGACCATGATCGCGGATCTCAACGACAACCTGGTCCTGCGCAGCGGGATCTTCCGCGGCATGTCGCGCCCAGATCCCAATGCCTTTGGCAATGGCCGTGCGATCCAGGACAACGATGTGGGTAACGCTTTCTCCTCGCTGTCGGAGGCCGTGAACGGCATCAGTGCGACCGGTAACCCGCAGCTGCGGCCCATCCTGTCGACCAACGTGGACCTGGGCGTGGAGTGGTATCCGAACGAGAACTCCATGGTGGCTGCCCTGGCCTACTGGAAGCGCTTCAACGGCGCCTTCGAGAACGTGGCTCAGCTCGAGACCTTCAACCTCGATGGCAACCAGGTGCAGGGCTTCGTTGAGACGACGCAGATCAGTGATGAGAAGAGCACCATCCGAGGCTTCGAACTGACGCTCGTGCACTCCTTTGATTACCTGCCGGGATTCTTGAGCGGCTTCGGCGGCCGATTCAGCTACAACTACGCCGATTCCGGCTTCGAATTCGAAGACCAGAACGGCGGCGACGGGGTCGAGATCACGGTGGATCAGGATACCGGTGAGGTCACCGAGAGCGCCTTGGTCGGCATCATCCCTCCAGCCAATCTCTTCGGTCTGTCCAACCATGTGACGTCTACGCAGCTGTTCTGGAGCAATGATCGCTGGTTCGTCCAGGCGCTTTACAACACGCGCTCGGGCTACTTCCAGCAGTTCATCCGCGACGCCTTTGGTCGGGTCCGCTACACCCAGGCCAACCAACGGCTGGACCTACGCCTGCGCTACAACCTGACGGACAACCTCAGGGTGAGCGTGGAGGCAAAAAACATCCTCGATGAGGCGCGCTTCGACGATCGCGCCATCGAGGGCAACACGTTCCAGGCGCTCAGCTACGGGCCGCGACTATTCTTCGGCCTGCGCGGCAAGTTCTAAGCGCCGTCCATCTATGCCGAGGCGAGAGCACACGCTCAACGTTAGCTTTGGCACCGAGCAGCAGCCGACGCTGCTCGGTGCCCTCTTTCGGGAAACACAAATGCGTTACTTGCTTGCTAGCCTGGCGCTGGCGTTCGTGATTCCGTCGGTCGCTCATGCGGAACATCCATCGGATCGCTTCGACCTACGGTTTTGGAAGCTGACCCTGCCCCTAGACGACA
Organism: Pseudomonadota bacterium; assembly: GCA_039193195.1. Classification (NCBI taxonomy): domain Bacteria; kingdom Pseudomonadati; phylum Pseudomonadota; species Pseudomonadota bacterium. Next base: position 54,948 of record JBCCWS010000025.1, on the reverse strand, counting down.
ACCAGGACGGCAAGGTAGACGAGATCGGCGTCAGGTCCCTGCAAAAGTTCTCCCATGCAAACTTTTTCTATCTCGATGCAAACGGTCATCTGGTGTTCACTGCGCCGAACAAGGCGATCACGACATCCGGCTCCACCAACACGCGCAGCGAGCTACGCCAGATGTTTCGAGGACGCAACACGAGCATCGGCACCCATGACCCGAAGAACAACTTCGCGCTAAAGGCTCACCGCAACTCGAGGTCCTTCGCTGATATCGGTGGTCAGTTGGAAGCCACCTTGAAAGTGCTGCACGTGGCCAAGAACGCCGGGCACAGGGGTAAGCGCCCCGCCTACTCCGTAGTCGTCGGCCAAATCCACGCCGACAAGGACCGGGAGGTCATCAGCAAGGGCAAGGGCTTCGGGTGGGGCAACGAGCCGATCAAGATCTACTACAAGAAGTGGCCTCACCACGAGACCGGTTCCGTGTTCTGGACTTACGAACGCAACCTGGCGAAGGACAACCCCGACCGGACGGACATCGCCTACCCCGTGTGGGGCAACACGTGGGAGAACCCCGAGGACCCTGTTGAGGCGGGCATCGCCCTGGGGCAATGGTTCAACTACAACATCAATGTGCACCGTAACGTCATGCACCTGACCTTCAGGACGGCCGATCCGTCACAAACGGTCACCTACAAGATCGACCTCTCAAATAATGTCGATGCCTACGGTGAAGTCGACGAGAAAGACAACCCCAAAGGCTACTCAGGCGACGCCTTGTACTTCAAAGCCGGCGCCTACAACCAGTGCAGCACGGTGGACGATACCGCCATGTGGTACGCGGCTTGCGCCGGCACGGGCGACTGGGACACCGATAGGGCGAACGGCGACTACGCCTCGGTGGCGTTTCGTCGCATTCAAATCACCGGCTCAGTCGACCCGAAGCGACTGGCCAGCAGGCAGTAGTGGCGACCTGATGAAACGCCTAGTCTTGCGCGGCAGCGCGATCGCCGGCTTACTCGCACTCGCAGGATGCGGTGGCGGTGGGTTGTCGGACGCGGGCGGAGAAATCGTGACCGCACCGGTAACGCCCGCCCCGACGCCCATCGCCAGCTCGTGCGCCGGCACCCATCTAATCAATGTCGCCGCCGCCACGGACGATGGACAAAGCCTGCCCGGCAACGGCCCCGAGCACGCGATAGACGATGATCTCGACCCAGCCTCGCGCTGGGTATCGCCCGGTGATGCCAAGTCGATCACGCTGGATTTGGGCGCGCAGCACTTGGTCAGGGAGATCGGCATTGCCTGGTTCGAGGGCGACCAACGCTCGGCTTCCTTCAGCGTCTCCGCCTCGCAGGACGGCGCCGATTTCGAGCCACTCCTAGCGGATCAGCAATCCACCGGCACCACGCAGCGCTTCGAACGGTACGACACCCCAGACACCCCGGCGCGATACCTGCGGATCGAGAATTTCGGCAACTCCCTGAACACGGACAACGCGATCATCGAGGGCACCGCCTTTGGCTGCACCCTAGAGACACCGACGGCCGCGTTCGAGGCGAGCAACGTGACGGCCGCCGACTTTGCACTCGATCCGATGCATCCGCCAGGCACAAACTTCGCTTTGCTGAGCTGGAAGCTAGATACGCCAGCGGATCTCGACGGCAACGGCATCGGCGACACAGCGAGCGAAAGGGATCTGGACAACGGCTTCTCAGATGGGTTTCTCTTCACCGGCCCCGATGGCGGGATGGTCTTCCGCTCGACGATCGAAGGTGAGAAGACCTCCGCCAACACGCGTTTCACTCGCTCGGAACTACGGGAGATGCTCCGCCGGGGAAACGCGGGCATCAGCACCCGCGGCGTGAACCGCAACAACTGGCTACTGGGGTACCAGCCCGACCCGGGCCTGGCCGTGGGCGGTCGTAACGGTGTCCTGCGGGCCACGCTGGCCGTGAATCACGTGACGGAGACGGGCGACCGCAACCAGGTGGGCCGCGTGATCATCGGGCAGATCCACGCCGAGGATGATGAGCCCCTGCGTCTCTACTATCGCAAGTTCCCAGAGAACGAACGCGGCTTCGTCTACTTCGCGCACGAGATCCGCAGCGCCGACGACATCTACTTTGCGGTACTTGGCCCTATCAATGGTGACCTCGACGAGGCGCCATCCGACGATGAGAATCCCGACAACGGCATTGCGTTAGACGAAATCTTCTCTTACGAGGTCGTGCAGCGCGGCGCACGGATCGATGTCTTGCTGAGGCGTGGTGACCTCGCCGGGCCGATCATAGGCCACAACGTCGTCGATATGCGGGAACAGTCAAGCGGCTATGACGTTCCGCAGGAGTGGATGTACTTCAAGGCCGGGGCTTACACGCAGAACAGCACAGGAGATGGAGCCGACTTTGATCAGGTGACGTTCTACGAACTCGAGAACTCCCACGACTAAAAAGCAGGGAGTTTGTGAGGGTCGCTCTCGCGCCTACCCCCTTCCTGCTACCAGCAGCGAATCAAGCGCTGTCCTATCAGCATCTCGCCTCGATCGCGGCCGCTAGGCAGCGCCTACACACCTAGCGCTTCGACGCGCGCTGGCGCGAGGTCTTGCGCTTTCGCAGCGCACTACTAGCCTTCTTGGGCCGGGTCTTCTCCAGCGCATTCAGCAATGGCAGATCGATGATCTCCAGACGACCATCGAGCTCCTTTGCGCTCTCCACGAAAGAGGCCGTTCCGCCGAGGCCGTCCGCTTCGCTAGTGCTATCCCAGACTGCGAGGTAAGCGAGCTGCACCGGTTTGTGCATCGTCGTCTTATCACCGTCCCGGACACGATCAGGTGCTTCGGCGCGGGCGCTATCGAGACGCCAGTCGTTACTGCGCAGGTATACGTGCGCATGCGCCGGTGGCTCGCCCAACGCATCGCTTTGCACGCGTAGTTCCGTCCTCTCATGCCGGCGTACGCGATCGAACAGCGCTGGCCAGCCAGCCTCGCCGGGCAACCTCACGGAATCCTTCAAGAAGGGGCCGACGTCCTTTGGAATTAGCAGCTGGACGTGGCCTCCCAGCTTGAGACAGTGATCGGCGAACAGCAAATCGCAGCCCGCCGCGCCGCCGCAGATACCGAGGCTCCCGGGGCCGAATTTCCAGTCGTTGAGCTGCTCGAGAATCGACGCAGACACTGGCTCGACGAGACTCTCGGGAAATCGCGGCTTCCTACGCGTGGGGCGGTCGATCATATGCCCGGCAAACGCGACTACCTGCGCTCGCTTGACCGCAGCGGGCGGACGCCGTTCCTCGAGGAGCATTATCAGCTTCCTCGCGAGTTCCCCGTTCAGATTGAGAGACTCGTACAAGCGCAGCTGCGTCACCATCGACTCGACCATGAACCAGGTCAGCTCCGAACCGGTGCTAGCTTCCTGGTACTCGGTAATGGCCTCATCCTCGTCGCCCTCGAGCAGGGCGCACTCTCCGAGCGTCGAGTGCGCCCACAGGCCAGCTTGGTCGGCACGGTGGAGATCGCGGCGCGCTGCCGTCCGCACCGCACCGAGCACATCCGTTCGCTCAAGAGGAGATGGTTTGGATCCTACCAGCCCAATCAAATCGTGCAGCGACACGACGTTCAAGCCACACCAGTGCTGCTGCATATCTTGCTCGTAAGCCTTGTGGTACGCACGGTAGGCTTGCCGAGCGAGGCCCACATGCTTGCATGCCGTCACCCTGCGATCTTCCACGCTATCCTTGCGAGCTTCCCCGTCGGCACGTGCTTCAGGTTCCCACTCACGGCGCCAAAGGTCTTTGTAGATGCGACCGAAACGAATGCCCGCGGACGTCGAGATATCCGGGTCGAGTTCGACCGCGATCTTCAGGTGTTCCACCGCCCGTTGAGGCTGATGCAGCCGGTTGAGCACCTGGGCAAGCTCGACGCGTGCATCGAAGTGTGAGGAGTCTTCACTTACTACCGTCTCGAACAAGTTGCGGGCCGCATCGTTGCGCCCCAGTGCCACCAGTTCGCGACCCGCCGCGCAGGTCTGTTCGAGAAAGCTCCGCCGATCCGGTGCATCACGAGCAAGGGTCAAGATATCTCCTACGCGTCCCTCCTTGCCTGCAATGCGAACGCGGCTGCGCCAATCGTTCATCACCATGCCGAAGTGCTTGCCACGCGCGCTCGTTATCTTGGACCAATCGACGGGGCCGAGACCCGGGAGCTATTTGTAGACGGGACTGCCGATGCCGTTGTCGTCGGCGCTCATCGCGCCGTGCAGTGCCACCGAGAGTTTGTCCAGTTCCTCGTTGATAGCCCGCGTGCGCCCCCTGCGACTCCATCGCTCGGTCTCACCGGCCAGCCCAAAGAGGGTGCCGTCGTAGGTGAAGGTGCGATCGGGGGCCTGGGTTGCGGCGCGAGGACGAGCGTGGCAAGTCCCACGGGAGGAGGAGCAACGTGTTCAGGGGCGAAAAGGTGCCGCGAATTCATCAACGAACTTCTAACTCAGGACACTAGAGCGCCGGTGCAACCGGTTGCGCCATTACTTCCAGCATCGCCATGTCGCGTCGCAACAAGGGGCGTAGTGCCAATCGGTGACACATCCGGCGACCGATCCTCGCCATGTTCGAACAGTGGCCCGAAACCGCCGGCCAACCGCCCGTATCCGACTGCTCTGGAGATACCGATGTCGATGCTCACTCTGCCCATCACCTGGTTTGCTCGCCTAACGCTCGCCCTGCTCGGCTGGAAGCTACTCGAGATCCCTGCCGAACGACCTCGGACCTACGTCGCGATCATGGGACACCACACCTCACACTGGGACGTGGCCATCGGCCTTCTCGGCTATTGGGCCCTCCGCGTCCCGTTCCGCGTACTGGTGAAGAAGGAGATGATCGACGCGCCAGTGTTGGGACCGCTGGTACGCGCCCTGGGCGGTATTCCGGTCGATCGCGCCAACCCTGGCAGTTTGGTCAACCACTGCGTAAACGCGCTGCATAGCGGCGAGATGGAGGCGCTAGTGTTAGCGCCCTCCGGCACGCGATCGCACCGTCCCGGATGGAAGATGGGATTTTACGCCATGGCACGCCGCGCCAAGGTGCCGCTGATGCTCAACTATTTGGACTACGAAAAGCGTGAGGTAGGCCTTGGAGAGCCCATCTGGCTGAGCGGCGATGTGGATAGGGACATGGCGCGTATTCGATGCTTCTACGCTCAGCAGACACCCAAGTTCCCCGAGCGATTCACACCAATTCGCCCGCTCGCGACCTCCTTTGATACTCAGCCCGCCGCCCAAGACGAGCAGGACGTGACCGCAGGCACTGTGCCGGCGCTCTAGGCGCGCCATCAATTGCAGCCCCACGACCCGCAGACACACCATGTCGACGCCTCGCCCCACCAACGCTTCGTCCCAGCAGATCCTCGCGGCGTCAACGCTCGCGATCATCCTCAGCACCGTTGGGCAAAACAGCGTGCTCGGCGTATTCCTGGAGCAGCAGTCCAACGCCCTCGGCATCACGGAGCTGCACTTCTGTCTCCTACTCGCGGCGAGCACCCTTCTCGCGGCCGCTGGCATGCGCTGGCTACAGCCCTACATCGCCAGCTGGCGCACGTCCACCCTGGCAGCACTCACTGCGCTGGCGAGTGCGGGCTCGTTGATGCTGTGGGGGGTGATCGCCGCCGCGAAGCTCGCGCTCGGGATCTGGGGGGCACTGCTGCTACTAACCTTGTGCTTCACGGGGATCCGATTGTTCCTGAGGGGCATGTTCAAGATCCTCGGCGCCACGGTGGTCAACGAGCAGGCAGCCAGCACGAAAAGAGCCAAGACCATGGCGCTCAGCAATGCGCTTGCCGGTATCGTCTTCGCCGCCCTGCCGCTGCTGACGCACGGCTTGCTCGAACGCGTCGGCTTCGAGCTCACTATGGTCGTCTTTGCGGTGGCAAGCGTGGTGGTGGGGGTGCTGATCTTCCGCGTGACCTCTATGCCACGCGAAGAGGCAGCTGAAGCGCTGACTGACGTTGCTGCCGAGCAAGGGCCGTCGATTCCCTTGGATGCCGCAAAGCGTTCACCCCAGTTCTGGATCTACGCCTTCGGGGTACCTCTCAGTACCCTCATTACGAGCTCCGCCTCGTTGATGATCTTGCCAATCGCCCACTACGCCGGCGTGAGCCCACCCTACGCATACGCCATCTACCTACCGGCCATGTTCGTGGGATTTCCGTGCGTCTACTTCGCCACTCGCACAATGCACCATCACCGGGTCATTTTCATTGCCCACCAGCTGGCGCTCGTCATCACAACGCTCGGTTTCTTGTTCATCGCCACTCCCCTGGGGTTTTGGGCGACCAGCATCGGATTCGGCGCCGCCGCCGGGCTATACACGGCCATGGCGAGCAACCTGTGGCCAACGGTGTACGGTACGCACTACGCCAAGGCCTACTACGGCTACGCCACTGCGATCGATCTGGGGGCGTCCGCGCTTGGGCCGGTGTTGTTTGGCGTGGTGCACCACTTCTGGGGCGTCCAAGTGGCACTTCTCCTCGTGCTTCCCCTGCCCCTGCTGGGGGTTCTCCTGATGGGAGTCACCCACCTTACGGCGACTCGCGCTCGCCAAGTGTCCACGGGCACGGTTGGCGCCCGGCGCCCTGTCGACGCGCCAGGCTGAGGGCGGGCCGCGCGACCGTTCGTCGCCCCGCAGCGCCCACGCCTGAACCGTCCGCGCTGCACAACACGACCAAGGAGACAACCCAGGCACCGCGGACGCCTGACTAGCGTGATGCAAACCACGCGCAACTTACGCACTAGACCGGCGAACCTGCTCTGGGCCGCGTGTCAGCACCCGGCACCTCGCCGGTCACGCAACCCCAAGCGGTGACTCAGCCGCCAAGCGCTCGGGTCAAGCGAGACCCCGGGATGCCGTACCAGCTCGCTCGCCAAAAGGAGACCGACATGCTACTTCCAAGACCTCTATCCGCCGGCCTGCTTAGCGCCGTTTTGGCCCTGTCCTCCCAGGCCTTCGCAACGGACCCCGTCGTGTGCATCGATGAGAACGACTTTGCGGGCCCACCCGTAGCGCCGGCGCCGCAAGCGCTCAATACGGGTTTACCGCGCACAGTCTACGAAGGTGGGACACCACCGGGCCTCGATCCCAACCGACCGGTACTCGTGTTCGTGCATGGCCTCAACGGTAGTGGCAACGGTTGGTACGGCGAGACCAACTACTACGGACGTAACGACATGTACGACACAGTCTACGCCGCCGGCTACAAGGCCTTTATCGTCGATCTCTACGACGTTGGCGCACAGGCAGAGACCTCCATCACCAACGGCAGCCTGCTGAAGAGCCAAATCGACTTCATCCGCAACTACTGGGGCGTCTCGGAAGTTAACGTCATCGGCCATAGCAAAGGTGGGCCAGACGCCAACTTCGCCGCCATACAAGGCGCCGCCATCGACACCATCGTCAGTCTCAGCGCCCCCCACTACGGCTCGCCCCTCGCCGATCTCGCTCAGACCGACTGGCTGGAATGGCTATCGGATCTCATCGGCTTTAATGATGCTGGCACCAAGTTTCTGCAAACCGGCTGCATGAGTCTCGCCCGCAGCTACCTAGATCGAAGCCCAGTGAACAATGATCTCCACCTCTACACGGTAGCGGGCACCGGCTGGGGGCCGTTCCTGAGCGCCCAAGAGTTCGGCGGTCTCTACCTGTACACCGTCTGCCCAGGAGGCGAGAACGACGGCGTGGTGTGCGTAGAGCACGCTCGCCACCCCCTGTCCCGCGACGCCAACGGTGCCACCTCCGGTCAACATCGCCTAGTGTGGGATCTCAGCGGCCCGGACTACGAGGTGGACCACGACAAGATCCGCCGGGGCAGCGGTTTCTTCGACTTCTTTTGGTTCTGGGAGCCGAATGACTGTTACGTGCCGATCTTCGACTCGATCGAGCCGTACGCAGGCGTCTTCCACGGATTCGGTCCGGACGACCCCGAGCGGGCGCTGAATGCCAAGGCGCCAAGCGCTGACCTCGTCGCCACGCCCCCAACAGCCCCCCCGTTCAATGCAGATGGGGAGCTATCAACCCTGATCCGCGGTGGCGCACTCGAAGCTGGCGTCACTGAGATCGAGTTCCCGGTCGAAACCGACGTTCGCGCCATGGACGTGCGCGTGCTTTCCGGTCGTGGCAGCACACGCATGGAGCTCATCGCACCGAACGGAGACGTACACCGCCTCTCGGCCGCTCGCGCCAGTAACGATGCCCTGTTCAACCATGCCTTGGTCAGCGGCACGCGCCTCGCCGCCAATGCCATGGCGAGAGCCGCAGGGACCTGGCGTCTGCGCTTTACCGCAAACGAACGCGATGCCTACGCCCTACTGGCGCGTCTCGACAGCCCGCTACAACTCGCCCTGAGCGCGCCCAAGGAGGCATCCTTCAACGTACCCACAGAAGTGGCTGTTTCCCTCTCCGGGCAGATCCGCAACGTCGATGTAGCCGCTCGCGTGCGACGCACCTCGACCGCAGGCGCCGCCGAAGAAGTGGGGCGCTTTGGCGCCAGCACGGCACAGCCCCTCGCGCTACCCCTTCGCGAGCCTGGCGTGTACAACGTGGCGTTGACTATCACCGGCACGACGATCGACGGTAAGCCGTTCGAACGCTCTCGCGTGCTGAGCTACGCGGTACAAGACCCACAGCGCCCACTCCCCCAAGCTTGCCAGTAGGACAGATCCCGGCCATCAGCGGCTGCCCGTCAGCGGGCAGCCGCTCTACCCGCCGCCTCGCAACTACTGACCCACTTCGGTGTCGCGGAAGGGTATCGCTGCGGTGCTTACGCTCCTGCGTCCGCTACCGCTGTTGAGCGTTCTGCTAGTGGCCGTGACGAACCCTACGGCCACACGCCCTGGGCGCTGGGGACGACCCCACGCGAACGATCGCTGGCTTGAGCTGGCACGCTGCTCCGGGACGGATCCTGCCCCCTGAAAGGAGGACGGGTACCGCGCCCACTGAGCCGCACATGCTCTCCGGCTGGACCGCAGTGCTAGAATTGCAGACCTTCTCCCGAACAGGAGCTTCTCGCCCCCCAGCGCGCCCTAGCGGCACCGTGGGTGGGGTACAGGCAGCAGCACTAGCACAGGCGCTACTACGTATGAGAAACAGCCAAGCAAGAGCCTCTCAGTTGCGGGCCGCCGGCCTGCCGGCGGGCCTTTTCGCCTTGATCATTGCCACTCCAGCGCAGGCCTACATCGGCCCAGGGGCCGGCCTAGGGGCCGTGGCGATCGTCATTGCGTTGCTGCTCGGGTGCGTATTTCTGGTCGCGGGACTTGTCTGGTATCCGCTGAAGCGCTTCATTCGCGGGCGGCGGGGCCCGCAGGGCGAGCCGAGTCCGGCGAAGCGAGTCGAATGACCCTGGAAGCCAGCGTATTGCTACCCTCGTCGATCGTGCGACGCGGCCTCCGGCGCTGGCACATCATGACCTTCGCCCAGACCGTTACTCCCACTCCCCGCCGGACACGCCACTTAACGAAAAATGACACTGTCTCTCTCGAAGAAGCTCAAGCGCTCCACGCCGAGCGGGAAACACGGTCAATTACGGAGGGCATAGCCTCTTGAGCAAGGACAGCACGCGCGACGACAAGTCGAACCGCTTTGCCAAGTACTACTTTCTGGTGTCAGCCACGGTAATCGGGCTGGGGGCGTCGTATCTGTATGGCGCCCTTTCCTATCGACTCGATCTGTTTCCGACGCCGCTCGTCAGGTCGGTATTCCGCGAAACCAGAAACTTGATAGCTCCCGGATACAACATCCTGGAGATGAGGAGCCGTCACGCAACGCCCATCGACACACCCCACCCCGATCGGCTCGCGCCCGGGCTGCTACTGATCGTTGCAGCCGTCGCCGACGAGAGAGATGCGTCGGTGCGGGTGATCGATCGCGACGGCAACACGATTCACGAGTGGATGCCCCGCTGGCAAGAGGTCTGGGGCGACCGCGATGAGGTGTTCCCGGAAGAGCGACGACCGCGAGGGAGCAATGGCATGAACATACACGGCATCGAGATGCTCCCCGATGCAAGCTTCGTGGCGAACTTCGAACACCTCAGCACCTTTCGCATGGACATTTGCGGGAAGGTCAGCTGGGCGCTGGACAACCTCGGCCATCACTCCGTCTCGTACTCGCCGCAGGGGCACGTCTGGGTAGGAGCCGAGCGTTACATCGCAGAGGGTGACACCGGATATCCGAACCATAGCGCTCCCCTGAACTCCTACAAGATCGAGAAGATCAGCCTCGACGGGGAGATTCTCGAGCAGATCGAGATCATTGACGTGCTGCGCCAAAACGGCCTTGATGGTTTGCTGTACCTCTCCAATCTGCACAATGTGCAAACAACGGTAGAGGGCGATACGCTGCACGCCAACGATGTTGAGGAGTTTCCACAAGGATGGCAGAGCGCGACGTTTGTCCCAGGAGACCTCATGGTGTCCTTGCGCAACATCAACGCAGTGATGGTCTTCGATCCCGACACGCTGAAGATCAAGTTCCTCTCCATCGGCCAGTTGCTCCGCCAACACGATCCTGACTTCTTGCCAGGAGACCGAATCTCGGTGTTCGACAATCGGAACCTCAGCCCGTCGCAGGGCTCGTCACCGGCTGCCAGTCGCATCGTCGAACTCAATACGCGAGACGGCACGAGCAAGGTCGTGCTGGAGGGGGAAGGCGATGGCCGATTCTTCACCGCAATCATGGGCGTCCATCAGCGCCTGGCCAACGGCAACATCCTGGTCACCGCCAGTGGAGAAGGTCGCGTCATAGAGTTTGCCGCAGACGGCACCATGGTCTGGCGCTTCAGCAACCGAATCGCCGATGAGACCAATGGTCGCGTCTACACGGCCATTGCGCTCCCCGAGCACATGGACGCGGAGTTCTTCAGGAAACGGCACGCGACGTGCCAGGACTGAGCAGGAGTGACGGTCGCCATGAGGTCAGCCCCGGTTACACCCACGCCCGGCTCTGCCCTCGCTGCGCTGACCCAGCGCGATTGCGCGCCGGCTCGATAGCGGTTAGCAGCATGGCCGGCGCAGTCACGTGCGCTGGCCCGCCGCCGTGCTGACAATGCTCGAGCTCAACTCACGGCATTCACCGCGTCGGATTCTAATCGCCTCAATGATTGGCAAACGGCATGGCACCCACCGTCGACCTACTTAAGTCTCGCCTAATGTCGGCGCTGGTTCGAGGGGGTGGCGCCGGGCTCGCCGTTCTTATCTCTATCGTCCTCGCTAGGTTAATGGGTGCAGAAGGTTTCGGTGAGTACTCCGTGGCCTTCGCTCTCGCAACCGTATTGTCCGCGTTCTCGCTGCTGGGGGTACCAACGCTCCTGGTACGTGAAACTGCCACCTATGCAACGGGCGAGCGATGGGGTGACCTCCAGGGCCTCTGGTACCTCGCGCCGGCCGTCACCTTGGCTGCATCGCTCGCGCTCGCCGGCATCGTCTTGGGCGTGATCAGTTGGAAGCCAGCACTGTTCCCTGGCGCGGCGCCAGCGACCGTTGCACTGGCGATGCTCCTCGTGCCTGTCATGGCATCGCTCGCCCTCTTGTCCGCCTCTATTCGCGGCATGGGTCAGGTGGTGCTGGGTATGATTCCGGAGCAGCTGGTGCGGCCGATCTGCATGCTTCTGGGGGTAAGTGCTATTGCTATGCTGTCGGGCAGTAGCGAACTGACACCAACGACGAGCCTCACGATGTACGTGATGGCCACCGCGCTTGCCATCATCATCAGCCTTGGAATTCTCATACACATCACCCCGCGAGCTGCTTTCCATGGTCAAGCGAGCTATATCGAGTCAAGACGCTGGTTAGGGAGCCTCGGCCCGCTCGGATTCCTAACCGTTTGCCAGGTGCTACTCGGGCAGACTGATATCCTGATCCTCAGCGCCTTCGTGGAGCCGAAGCAACTGGGCTTGTACCGCGTTGCCTGGCAAGGTGCCGCCATCGTGAGCCTCATCCTGTTGGCGGTAGGGCTGGCCGTGGAGCCTGAAGTCGCAAGGCTGCACGCGCAAGGAAAACGGGCCGAGGTGCAGCGCCTGGTGCTGAGGACCGGGCGGCTGACGGCGGCGATCGCGGCCGCCGTTCTGCTCGTTTTCGTCCTGTTCGGAAAGTGGTTGCTGAGTACGGTCTTCGGCGCGGAGTACGTTGCCGCGCATCCGCTGCTGGTCATACTCGCTGCTGGCCAGTTCGCGTTCACACTGGCGCCCTTTTCCGCCATCGTTCTCAACATGACGAGGAACGAACGTAAGACCGCGAAGATCACAGGGGTGGCAACGGTGCTGAGTATCCTGCTAAGTGTTGCTCTAACCTCCCAGTTCGGGGCCTACGGCGCAGCGGTCAGCACCAGCGTCTCAAGATTTCTATGGAAGCTTGCCCTGGCGCGGGCGGCTAAGCGTCACGCGGACATCTCAACAATCATACTCACGCCGCTGCGTGAGCGGTGAAACGCGCTGCGGGCGTTGCTGGCGGCAACCTTGGGCCGACGACGCTGACCGTGTGTCCGTGGCGCCGCAGCCTGCGACGTGATGCAAAGCCAACGCTGATTTCGCCGAAACGACCAGCCAGGCGCAGGTCCACCATCCTCTTGTGCGAAGGCGAATCCCGCTGGCGCGGGCTGACGGGACACTTGCCTGCCACCAAGGCCCGGTTTTGCCGTTGAGTGGGGATCCGCTCAAGCGAGTAACGTCGCTGCTCTATCGCTTCGGGTTCGTCTCCCTTTCGCTGCGACTGTCGATCCTCTTTCAGGGCTGCGCTAGTCCGCCACCGCGCGCCGCGGCATTGTCTCTCGCAATAGCGACGAGCCGATCAAAGTCACCACTGTGCAACGACTCGAGTCCAGGGTCGTTGCGCAATCGCCGCTCATCGGCGAAACCCGCTTCGACGGCTTGGCCAAGAAGCGTCTTCGCGCTTTCCTCTTGCCCCATCGCAACCCGCGTCAACGCGTGGTCAAACAGCATTTTCGCCGTGTCGGGATGGCGCGCACCGTTAACCCGTCGACTACGCAACACCGCCTCCTCGTAAAGCAGATCCGCGTCGTAGAGACGGCCTAGGCCAGCGTATGCATTCGCCAAACCATGCCTAGCACGCAGGGTGGTTGGGTGCTCTTCGCCCAATGCATCTAGGAGCGTCGTGGACACCTGTCGGAACAGCGACCGGGCGGCGCCGAAGCGCTTCTGTGCCAGGTACACCTGACCGAGGCCCACCAACGATGCCAGGGTCTTAGGGTGGTCTGCGCCGAGCGCTGTTTCTTGCGACCTCACGACTCTGTCGTAACCGGCTAACGCCTCGTCGAGGCGCCCCTGTAATCGGTAAAGGCGCGATAGCCACCCCTGCGTGGTGATGGTGTTCGGATGCTCCCCACCGAGCACCCGCCGGCGTGCCTCTAAGGTGGCGGTCAGCATGGGCTCAGCATCCGCGTATCGGCCTAGCTCAACGCGCACCTCGGCAACGCTTTGCAAGGACTCGAGCGTACTCGGATGTTCGTCGCCGAGAATCCGCCGAGTCCCCTCGTAGGCCTCGAGGTAGTAGCGCTCCGAATCCACTAGGCGCCCCTGCAGGGCGTAGTTGTAGGCCAGTCCGTGCGCATCAAACGTGCGCAGGTCATTGTCGCCGCGCACCCGACGCAACCTCCCAAGCACCTCGGCAGAGAGCGCCCCCGCCTCCTCGAGGCGCCCTTGGCTGCGGTACAAGCGTGACAAGCGGTCCATGTCCGCAAGGGTTTCGGGCGCATCTTCCCCTAGCTGTCGTTGATAGATCGCGAGGTTGCGCTGATACAGACCCTCCGCCTCCTCGAGGCGACCGAGCTGGTGGTAGATCACGGCCAGGTTTCCCGTCGCCCGCAGCGTTTGCAGATGCTGCGGACCTAGCAGTTGGGCTCGCGTTTCCATGATCTCACGCATCAGCCCTTGGGCATCCTGGTAGCGGCCCTGATCCACGTACAGGGCGGCTAGCACGTTGACCACCTCCAAGGTCTCTACGTGCACATCGCCGTACAGGGCCCGGCGGGCTGTGAGCGCTTGCTCGATCAGCTTGCCGGCCTCCGGGTATACGCCGAGCGCGCGGTACGCCTCCCCCATGGTGGCTAACAGCTCCGCCCGTACCTCGGGCTGGTCTTCGAGCGCACCATCGATGTTGGCGGCCCCCCGATCCAGTACCTGCCTGAGTGTGATGGGACCGCCACCCGTTGACTCGTAGGGGTCGGCGCCGGCGAATAGTTCGCTCAGGAACTCAGCGACGAAACCCTTCGCTTGCGCCTCTCGGTTCGCGCGATCTCGCTCGGTGGCGATGCGCCCGGCTTGAACCGTCATGGTCACCGCAAATCCCACGAGGGCGATAAACGCCAGCGACACCACCGCCACGGTCCCGAGGTTTCGACGCACGAATCGGCGGGCGAAATAGGCCCACGCTGGCGGGCGCGCCTCGATCGGCTCGTGGCGCAGGTGCCGATCGAGGTCCTTTGCAAGCTCGCGTGGGGAAGGATAGCGCTCGCCGCGCTCGTAGGAGATCGCCTTGAGGACGATTGCGTCGAGATCCCCCTCCACGGCTCGCTGCAAGCTCGCCGCTGAGATCCCTCTCGCGGCGGCAATCGCCTGCACGTGCGCTGCACTCTGTCGAGCCAGCCAATTCGCAGGCCCAATGGTCCGATCGCTGCGCAAGCGCTCTACCAACGTGTGTAAAGACTCATCCGGGGGAAAGGGAAGATCACCGGCGATCAGCTGGCACAGCAGCAAGCCTAGCGAGTAGACGTCGCTTCGCGTATCCAAATCCCTCTTGCCGGTGGCACCGATGGCTTCCGGACTCATGTACACGGGGGAGCCCGCGACCGAGGCCTGGGAGACGGCGCCTCTCTCACCGCCCGCACTGAACGCGCGCGCGATACCAAAGTCGATGACCTTGACCACCGGCTGCCCATCTACGAGCGTCACCAACACGTTGGCCGGCTTCAGATCACGGTGCAGTAGGCCCTTCTCGTGAGCGTGCGCCACGCCGGCGCAAACCTGCTGGAACAGTCCGAGGCGCTGCTCCACGCCGGCCGTGGTGCGGTCGCACCACGCGAGAATGGTCTGCGCTTGCTCGACCAGCTCCATGACCACGAACGGCGTGCCGTCGGGCGTGGTCCCGTTGTCGTACATGGTCGCAACGTTCGGGTGCTGCATGCGCGCAAGCGCCTGCGCCTCGAGCGCAAAGCGGGCGCGATCGCGCTCGGACTGAAAGGCGTGGGTGACCTTGAGCGCCACCTGGCGTTCGACAGGCTCTGTTTGCTCCGCCAGGTACACGGTGCCCATGCCCCCGGCGCCGAGCTGACGCACCACGCGGTAGCGTCCGATCGCACTCGGCACAGGCTCCGCGGCATCGGCCCCAGTCTGATCGACCGTCTCTTCGATGGTCACCTGTTCGAGGGCGGGTTCGGCCATGAAGGACGTGCCCTCCAGACGCGCATCGGCAGCGATCAGCTCCCGCAGACGGTCGATGAGCGTGGGGTGCTCGCTGGCCAGTTCATCGAGGCGCACCGCTCTGTGCTCTGGTGCGAGCTCGAGAAGCTCATCTACCAATGCGTCAATCGTGGCGTAGTCGTCCGAGCTTGCAGTCATGTCAGCCCCGTACTCAGGTCGCAGTGTCGTCGGCCCCACCGGAGGTGGCGCGGCTCGACATCAGCGCAGTTGCCAGGCACCCCACTCTTTAGTCCGCCTGGCGCGATCGACGGCTGCTTTGTGTCATGGAGACTCGCGAGCACTAGCAGGCACCCCCAACAAAACCGATGCGAGGGCACACGTGGTATCCAACGCGCCGGCGGTAGCTCGCTCGCGTCACGGATGCAACAAACCGATCCACCAGTGTCGGCACATCCAGTACACCCAAGCGGTGCGCTACATCGATCTTGCCGGTCATTTCCATCACCGCAATGGCCATCTCTGGCGTGGCTGAGCGGCGCTGAAGTTCGGCGAACCAGTGGAGTTGTTCACCGCTTCCATCTGGTAGATACATTGAGCAGACGGCTTGGCGGTATGTTGGCGGGTCCTGTGCCCAGCCGTAGCGGATCAGCTCCATCATGGCACGCTGTTGGCTCCTTGCCGCCTGATCGCGCTCCTGGCGGCCCTGGGCGAAAGCCCCCGCCAGGATGAGGTGGCTGACGCGCTCCGGATGGCGGGCAGCGTACTCGACCGCAAAAGGCCCCCTGAGAGATACCGATTAGCGGGAAGCGTTCTAGCTCCAAAGCGTCCACGACGGTTTCGAGATCCTCGACGCAATCCTCCAAGCTAAGCGCCTCGATATCACGCTGAGACAGGCCGCAGCCGCGCTCGTCGTAGCGGACCAGTGTGCGCTGCGCCGAAACCAGGGCGAACCAATGGCGCCACACCGGACTCTCCCAGTCGTATTCCAGGTGATTCAGTCAATTGGCCGCCTTGACGATCAGTGCTCCCTCGCCCGACGTCGCATAAGCCTGGCGTATCCCGCTCGGCGTACGCACGTAGCGTGTCTTCTGCTCGATGAGCGTCTGGTTGATCTCGATGAAAGCTCTGGTCCAATCATGGGCACGCAGCAGCGTGGATCTCCAGCGCGACGCTGTATCGCCTCTGCCATGCCCACCGCCTGTGCGAATTGAGAGCGACTCGCTGCCTCACACTTGTCACAGAAGCGACACCGCGTTGTAAGCCATGAGCCGTATGTTGGCGCGTTGCCGTGACTGGCGTTGTAGTCGATTGCGCCGAACCGCTGCCTTTTCGACGGCTGCACCCACGACGCGCGCCCTACGCCGGTCACTTCGCTCAATGCAAACACGGGAGAACCCTATGCGTAGGCAACGCTTCATCGGCGCAGCTTTGCTCCTCGCGAGCGCGCTTGGCGCTGAGCACGCGGCAGCACAAACGCTGTCCGACCTGCTCATCAACGAGGTGGTCGTCACGCCCACCGCTGGCGAGTTCGTCGAGATCATCAACACCGGATCGGTCAGCTTGGACCTTACCGACGTCTACCTGACCGACGCGACCTTCGCCGGTGACAGCGTCTTTTACTTCAAGATCGTTACGGGCGATCTGGCGCAGGCTGGCGGTGGCGGCTTCTCGGACTGGCATGCACGTTTCCCCACCGGTGCCACCATCGCCCCGGGTGAGCTGCAAACCGTCTCCCTTGCTGGCGCCACAGAGTTTTTCGGTGAGTATGGCGCCCTGCCAACCTACGAGATGTGCGACACGGACAGGGCCGTGCCCGACATGCTCGAAGCCCTCGTCGGCTCGATCGACTGCGCCGCCAACAGTCCCGGCTTCACCAACGGCGGCGAGTTCCTCGTCCTCTACACTTGGGACGGCGCGTCGGACCTGGTGGCGGACATCGACTACCTCGTGTGGGGTGACAAGGACGAGGCGGTGGACAAGAGCGGAGCGTCTATCGATGGCCCCGATGGCGACATGGACCCGAGCACCTACCAGTCCGACACGGCCATCGCCACCCAGGCTGTGGTGGCAGCGGGCGGACACGCAGGTGGTGACGCCTTCGCTCGCGCTGACCCAAGCGAGGGAGCTGAAGTCCAGGACGGCGGCAACGGAGTGAGTGGCGCGGACGAGACCTCCGAAGACCTCTTCAGCACCTATTGCCAGGCCGCCGCCACGCCAGGCGTAAGCAACGACTGCGAGCCGCCCCCACCGCCAGTCGATGCGACCCTAGTGCTGAACGAATTCCAGTACGATCCTGCCTCGGACACTGCGGGCGACGCTAACGGTGACGGCATTCGCGACGGCTCTGAGGATGAGTTCATCGAGCTGGTCAACGCGGGCACCGACGTCCTCGACATCTCCGACTGGACCATCGCCGACCAGGTAGATGTGCGCCATGAGTTCGCGCCAGGTACCCTACTCGCACCGAACTGCGGAATCGTGGTCTTCGGCGGAGGCGCCCCAACGGGCGAATTCGGCGGCTTCACCGTCGCTACCGCCTCCAGCGGCCTACTGGGCCTCAACAACGGCGGAGACACCATCTTCATTGCCGATGGGTCCGGCGCACTGGTGACCGAGTTTACCTACGATGGTAGCTTGGCGGCTGATCAGTCCGCGACGCGCGACCCTGACCTGCTCGGCGCCTTCGTGCCCCATACCACGGCCATCGGCGGCGAGGGTGCGTTGTTCTCGCCGGGCAAGCGGGTCGACGAGAGCGAGTTCGGCGACTGCAGCGGGCCGGTCCTCACGCTGATCCACGATATCCAGGGCGCACAGCACCGCTCGCCCTTGGAAGGACAGGTAGTGAGCGTCGAGGCCCTTGTCACGGTGGTCACGGCGGATGGGTTCTATCTTCAGGAAGAGGACATCGATGCAGACGGTGACCCTGCCACGTCCGAAGGCATCTTCGTGTTCAACGGCAGCAACGCCAAGCCCACCGTCGGCGATCTGGTGCAAATCACCGACGAGGTCGAGGAGTTCCGCCCGGGCGATAACCGCACCACTATCACGCAGTTCGTGTTCCCGAACTTCACCATCATGTCCTCCGCTAACCCTCTCCCCACGCCGGTGGTACTCGGCGTCGATCGGGTGCAGCCTACGCAGATCATCGACAACGACAGCGTCGACACGATCAACATCGAGATCGACGGCAGCTTCGACGCAAACGAGGACGGCATCGACTTCTATGAGAGTCTCGAGGGCATGCTCGTGCAGGCCAACGACCTGTTCGTCTCCGGTGGCACCACGGTCTTCGGCAGCACCGCACCGGGCAACGTCGAGCTCTACACCCTCGTAGACAACGGCGCCAACGCAGGACCGCGCACGATCAACGGCGGCGTCTACATCGCGCCCAGCGACTTCAATCCCGAGAACCTCGTACTCAACAATGAGATCGTGCAGCTACCGCTGGACGCCAAGGCAGGCGACCTGATCCCGGGCGCCGTTACCGGCATCATCACATCCAACTTCGGCAAGTACTTCCTGCAGCCCACAAGCGCGCTCGGCACGGTGATCGACGGCGCCTTGCCCCCCGAGAGCACCACCTTGATCGGCGATGCCGAGCGCCTAACGGTGGCAAGCTACAACGTCGAGAACCTCGATCCGCAAGACGGTGATGGGGATGCCGATGTGGCCGACGGCAAGTTCATCGCTATCGCCAGCAGTATCGTCAATCAGCTTGGCTCACCCGACATCATCGGCCTGCAGGAGATGCAGGACAGCAGCGGATCCCTGGACGACGGCATCGTGGATGCCGAGCTCACGGCGGCAGAGCTGATCGTGCACATCGAGGCCGAGGGCGGACCCACCTACGAGTACGTAGAAGTGGCTCCCTTCGATCGCGACAACGGCGGCCAGCCAGGCGGCAACATCCGCACGGCGCTGCTCTACAACCCAGCGCGCGTGCGCTTCGTGGAAAGCGGCAATGCGGGCGCAGGTGATGCCGTGGACGCTATCGACGGCCCCGGCGTGCCCGATCTCACCCTGAGCCCAGGACTCATCGATCCGAGCCAATTCGTCGATAGCCGCAAGCCCATCGTGGGCGAGTTTCTGTTCAACGGTCAAACCGTCTACGTGGTATCCAACCACTGGAACTCGAAGTCTGGCGATAGCGGTCTGTTCGATGTCCTACAGCCGCCGGTACTATTCTCTGAGACGGAGCGTCTCGTGCAGAGCGACGCGGTCACCGCCTTCGTCCAGGACCTCCTCACCTTGAACCCAAGCGTCAAGCTCGTCGTATTAGGTGATCTGAACGACTTCGAATTCTCCTCGCCTGTGCAGCAGCTGGTGGATGCGGGGCTTACCAATCTCGTGGAGACGATTCCCCCAAGTGAACGGTATTCGTTCGTTTTCAACGGAAACTCACAGGTGCTCGACCATGTGCTGGTCAGTCCGTCCTTGGCGGGCGATGCGCTCTTGGACATGGTGCACGTGAACGCTGATTTCGCCGAAACGCAGAACCGCGCATCGGACCACGACCCCTTGGCGGCTAGCCTGTTCTTGCCAACGCGTGCTGATGAGACGTTCGCCTACTACCGAGATTCGGTGGGTGCGGGCAGCATCGTGGGCGAAGGCGTGGATGAGGCCCAGACCCGGAGGCGCCTCGCGCGCGTCGGTGGGCTCATCGTGCGCCTGGATCTGCGCCTGGACGGCGGCCAAAACGCGGCTTCCTGCGCACTCTTGGACGCGCTCAACAGCCTCACCGACGGGGTGGGCGACGACTTTGTGAGCGGCGACGGCGTTGCCGAGCTGCGCACCCGTTTCGAAAGCATCGCGGCGGGGGCGGGCTGCCAGTAGCTGCACAGCTGCCATCCCTGATGGCCTTCGCTGATCGTACCCCGCCCAGGGGAGCACAACCCCGTCGGCGCCGCGTCGACACACGCTGGCTCCAGGGCGCTGTTCGCGAACGAGGCGCTGAGGTTGCTGAGGGAGCCGACGTCGGGTCGGCTCCCTCTGAAGCGCCTTTAAAGCTCGCTAGCTACGCCGCCCCTGGAGAGCCCGGCGGTGTGCCCAGCAGACCCTTCAGCAGGTGCTAGTCTCGCTTGTTGACCAGCCTATCGTCATCGCAATCGGCATCGCAGCGATGGCCGAACCCGTCGCCGGCGCTATCTCGCTGCTCGGCGATGGTCGCGAGCAGGCAGTTGTCTGCGATGCTGCCATCATCGACGAGCGGTAGCGCGATCACCGTGCCGTCGCGATGGGTCACCAGGGCCATGACCTCGGCATCTGGATCAGGCCGACGCAGTTGTGTAGCTGCGCGACGATCGACCAGCCAGGCGCCCAACTCGCCACTCTCGCCGTGCTTCGGCACGACCTCAGTCTCCAGCGCCGAAGCAAGCACTCCGACCTGGAGTGCACACGTTCGCTCCAAGCACCGGCTCCATTTGGCCAGGTACGTAGGCTGACCCAAAGCGTCGGGATCGTGGCTGGGAACCCGTATCGGTCCGCCGGCGATGATCAGGTTCCGCTGAGCACAGATGTTCCTGACTCGCAGGCCCGTGCGATAATCCGGGCCGCCTGCCACCGAGACCATCCCCGAGGACCCCCATGGCCCAGTACGTCTACACCATGAACCGCGTCAGCAAAATCGTGCCGCCCAAGCGCACGATTCTGCGCGACATCAGCCTGAGCTTCTTCCCCGGCGCCAAAATCGGCGTGCTCGGCCTAAACGGTGCGGGGAAATCGACGCTCCTGCGAATCATGGCCGGCGTGGACAAGGAGATCGACGGTGAGGCTCGCCCGCAACCCAACCTCTACGTGGGCTACCTAGAGCAGGAGCCTCATCTCAATCCGGAGAAGGACGTGCGCGGCAACGTCGAAGACGGCCTCGGCGAGATCAAGCGCCAACTCGACCGCTTCGACGAGATCTCCATGAAGATGGCCGAGCCCATGTCGGATGACGAAATGAATGCGCTTCTCGAAGAGCAGGGCACGCTACAGGACGCCATCGACTCCGCCGGCGGCTGGGAGATCGACCGCAAGCTCGAGATCGCCGCTGACGCTCTGCGCCTGCCGCCCTGGGATGGCGACGTGACCAAACTCTCGGGCGGTGAGCGTCGTCGTGTGGCCCTGTGCCGCCTGCTGCTGTCCGAGCCCGACATGCTGCTCCTCGACGAGCCCACCAACCACCTCGACGCCGAGTCCGTAGGCTGGCTGGAGCGCTTCCTCGAGCGCTACGAGGGCACCGTGGTGGCGGTGACCCACGATCGCTACTTCCTCGACAACGTCGCTGGCTGGATCCTGGAGCTCGACCGCGGCCACGGCATCCCCTGGGAGGGCAATTACTCTACCTGGCTCGACCAGAAGGAAAAGCGCCTGGCGCAGGAAGAGAAGGAGAACGACGCCCGGCGCAAGGCCATGGAGAAGGAGCTCGAGTGGGTGCGCTCGAATCCGAAGGCGCGCCAGGCCAAAAGCAAGGCTCGCCTCGCGCGTTTCGACGAGCTGCAGAAGCAGGATTTCCAAAAGCGCAACGAGACCCAGGAGATCTACATCCCACCCGGCGAGCGCCTCGGTGATCAGGTGATCGAGGTGGAGAACCTCCGAAAGGGCTTCGGCGACAAGTTGCTGGTGGACGATGTGAGCTTCTCGATCCCACCGGGCGCGATCGTCGGTATCATCGGCCCCAACGGCGCCGGCAAGACCACCCTCTTCCGCATGCTCACGGGCGTTGAGCAGCCGGACGGCGGCGAGGTGCGCCTTGGCAGCACGGTAAAGCTCGCCTACGTGGATCAATCCCGCGACGATCTGCCGGACGACAAGACCGTGTGGGAGACGATCTCCGATGGCCTCGACCTGATTAAGGTGGGCACCTACGAGACGCCCTCGCGCGCCTACTGCGGCCGCTTCAACTTCAAGGGCTCCCAGCAGCAGCAGCTGGTGGGCGACCTCTCTGGCGGTGAGCGCAACCGCCTCCACCTCGCGCGCCTGCTGAAGTCTGGCGGCAACGTCCTGCTGCTCGACGAGCCGACCAACGACCTCGACGTGGAGACGCTTCGTGCCCTCGAAGAGGCGCTGCTCGCGTTCCCGGGCTGCGCGGTGGTGATCAGCCACGATCGCTGGTTCCTCGATCGTATAGCCACTCACATTCTCGCCTTCGAGGGCAACTCCAAGGTGACGTTCTTCAACGGCAATTATACGGAGTACGAGGAGGACCGTAAGGCACGGCTCGGCGATGAGGCGAAGCAGCCTCACCGGGTGCAGTACAAGTCGCTCACTGGCTAGCGGTGTGTGGCGGGGACTGCTTAGCGCGGCCCCCCAACCCTTGCGCTGCTCGATCTCCCGCCGTCGCATAGGCATGCCGTCGATGAGACCGAACACGGCCTTGAGATCGAGGGAACGCGCGCGCAGTTTCACGCCGCCGTCCTTGCCGATCAGCACTACGCGGTGGCCTTGCGCAAGATAGATCAGCCCGCGTTCACCGAATCCGTCCGCTAGCGGACCTGGATAGTTGCTTAGCACGTCACCATCCTGAAAGACGAACCATAAGGTGTCGCGATCGCGAAGCTCGGCGTCCTGTTCCCTCAAAAGCACCGTCTCGCGGTCACTGGGGCGATTCGCGACGACCAATAGCACCCGGTACTCCCACCGCAGCTGACTCAAGGCACCCAGTACCGGCGCAGCTTTCGGTGGCTCCTCCTGGCACAGCGCAGGCACCCCCTGCATCGCCATAAGCCCGCCGAGCACGACGGCGATCCACTGCCGCGCACGAACCGATTTCTCCGCTCTGGGAAATGCGGGTCCGGGTAGGGTCAAGGGTGGGGTCGATACGCTCACGTACTCTCGCTCAGTCTGTTGATGTAGCTGCCTGCGCCGCCCAGTGCTGCAGCGTCTGCTGGATTTGCTCTACAACGGGCTTCGCTGCCTGGGTGCTACCGGCGAGGCGCACCTGGCTCAACGCCCCCCACCACATCGCCAACAAAAACTCCGCCCTGCCGGAGGGGTCGTCGACACCGCTCGCCGCCAGCGCGGCCTGGAAGTGATGAATGAACAGGGCGCGATAGGACGCTATTCGCTCGCGTATCGGCTCGGTGGAGGGCCCGAGTTCGAACACCGTGTTCACGACCAGACAGCCACTGCGGCGCGGATCGCCAACGTCCGCCGGGTCGGCGACGAAGGCTTGGAACAACACGCCGATGGCCTCGATGCTCGGCGTAGCAAACACCTGTTCCAGGGTCTGCGACGCCATCTGCGTGTACGTGTCCAGGGCTCGCAGGAACAGCTGCTCCTTGTCGCCGAACACATTCGCTAGCCCCTTGCCATCCACACCGGTCGCTTCCTGGAGCGAGCGAATCGTCGTGCTCTCATAGCCACACTGCCAAAACGCCAGCATCGCCTGTTGCACGACGTTCGCTTCGTCAAACTTCCGTGGTCTGCCCATATTTACATCAGTTGTTGTAATTCAGAACCGAAACGGCTATTTTTACATCGTAAGAAGTAAAACCTCGCATCGGAGACAACCCTAATGCGCATAGCCAAGCAGCTCACCGTGCACGCCCCCTTGGCGCGAGTGTGGAAGATCATTGCAGAAGACTACGACCAGGTCGGTGCCTGGGCCAGCGCCGTCGCAACATCCCGCGAGAACACGCAGGCGACGTCGGTCAACGGCTCGCCGGTTGGCGGGCGCATTTGCGAGACCACCCTTGGCCCCTTCAAGGAGACCATCCGCCGATACTCGCCGGCGGAGAAACTGCTCGAATACTCGGCCACAGGCGAGAAGATGCCCTTCTTCGTCCGCGGCTTGCGCGGTCGCTGGCAGCTCACGGACGCCGGTGCTCACGCCACTCGGGTCAGCCTCGAGTTCAACGCCTCCCTGATGTTCCCGTTCTCATTGCTCATGGGGTGGATGATGCGGATACAATTCTCCAAGGCGATCAACACCACCCTGGAGGAGCTGGTGCACTACGCGCAGACAGGCAAGATCCACGCGCGTAAGGTGGCACTACTAGCCGCCGCCACGCGACGCTGAGCGGGGACGGAGGCAACGGCGCCTACGTCCACCCTCGCTCAAAACGACGGCGTTGCGAAGTCGGTGGCCGCGTGTACCTGCCACTCGAAGGCTTGCTCAGCCGCAAAACGCACCTCGCTATAGAGCTGGTGGCCGTTGCGCCCGTTGGTGAGCATGACGATACCATCGCCGCTGTCGAGGTGGCCTTCAATCCACGCGCGGTAACTGTCGTTGGCACCTCCGTGATGGAACACCCGGTTGGAACCCTCACCGTTTAGGCGCGGGCCGAGGCCGTGCCAACTCTGCGGCACCCGCTGCATCATGTCCGCGATGATCTGCGGCGGTAGGAAGTCGTCGTCACCGCGTGCTGAGTTGATGAGCGTGGCGACGAAGGCGCCTAGGTCGTTGGCGCTGGTCCACAAGCCGGACGCGGCCATCTCCGGCATCGCCTCCCAGCCGCGCGGCAGCGCCGTGGGCTCGCCGTCGGCATTGTGGGCACGGGCGATGTTGCCGTGGCTCGCCGGCAGGGGATTGGCGAAGGTGCTGCGCGCCATGCCGACGGGGTCGAACACGTAGCGCGTCGAGGCCTCGAGGTAGTCGAGCCTAGTGACATCCTCCACGAGCACTTGGCTGACCGTGGTGCCGCCGCCCGAGTAATCCATGCGCGTGCCCGGCTTGAAGGTGACCCGCACCGCGCGGTGCTTGGCCGGTGGCTCACCGTTCAAGGTTTGCAGGGCTGTTGGCAAGGCCTCGCCAGGTTGGAAGTCGCCGAAACCGTGCTGACTGAAGCCTGCCGTATGCGAGAGGATCGCTCGCAAGGTGACGGGCTGCTGCCGCGTGTGTCGACTCGTCTTCACGGACCATGAGCGCAGGTACTCGTTTACGTCCGTATCGACATCCAGTTCGCCCTGCGCTTGCAGGCGTAGCACGAGAGCCGCGTTCACCATCTTGCTAACGGAACCGACGGAGAACACCGTGTCCGCATCCACCGGCATCTCCTCCCCGGCAAGCTTGGTACCGTAACCTCGCGCCCACATCACCTGTCCGTCTTCCAGGATGGCCACGGCCACCGCCGGCACGCCGTGATGCGAGAGCCGTTCTTCGATCGTGTATTGCCGGGCTGCAGAGTCGCCGCGAGACGCGCGCTCCACGAGGCCCGTCTCAAAGGCTTGGATGCGGGGATGGTCCGCCGTGTACGGCTCGGCCGAACAGCAGAAGGGGGCGCACAGGATCAACACGCCAACGTGGGCAGCGATTCTAGAAAGCACAGCTCAACTCCTCAACACAGCATCCCATTGCGATGCAGGGAAGCTCCGATCGGTCGCTGAATGGTGCTCTAGTGTCCTGTCCGGTTAGTTCGTTGAAGAATTCGCACGGGGCTTTTTGCTCCTGAGCGCGGCGCGACGACGAGCGTGGCAGGCCCCACGGGAGGAGGAGCAACGTGCTCAGGGGGGAAAAGAACCCGCAAATTCTTCAACGAACTAACCGGACAGGACACTAGCGTTCACCCCAAACTGCGCGCGATCGCCGGTTAGCCGCAGTCGCTTCGACGAGTGCTACCCACCACGCGGGATCTATGCGCCAGAACCGCAAGGGGCAGTGAAGCTCACCGCCCCTACGGCTAGGCGAGCGGGCAGCGCTCGCCAATCAATCGATCATTCGAGTCGCCTACTGACCGGCAGAGGAGCTGCTGGGCCCCACAACGCCTGGGTTCAGCGCGCACGCACCCGCGGTGATCGCAATAGGCGTATCGTCCTGCAGGAACGTCGGGATGCCCGCGTCGATAGCGATCAGATCACCGGTCGCGCCACTGAAGTTGAACAACCACACCCAGGCGTCACGGCCCAGGGCAATCGCCACCTCACAGCCAGCCTGGGCTGAGCACGCGGACAGCCAGTTGCCATCACCACGATTGCGGGTCACGTTCATCGCGCTGTCAGAACCCCCACAGTCGTAGTTCTTCCAGGTGCCTTCCACGCCCACGCCCTGAGTGATGTTGATTTCGAAACCATCGCAGAAGTTGACGAAATCCACACACAGGGTTTGAGCGTTCGCGCCCGCTGCACTCAGCAGCAAGGCTGCCATCAAAGCGATCTTCTTCATGGGTGTCACCTATTCTAGTTGTTGTTCGGCGCAAGCCTGCGCCGCAGGAAAGCGCTCGGGATCGTGTTGTTACTTGTATTCATCGAATCCGTGCGCTCCTCAACCGTACCTAGACACCTAGATGCCATGTCAACTGATCAGGGATTCTGGGCATAAGATCAGCCATCCTTCGCCGACACCCGTTCACGGGTACGTGCGCTGAAGGCCTCAATCGCTTGGATTACATGGAGATACACGCAAGGGAGTGTCGCGGCGACCTGCGCACCGTGAGCTCAAGCTAGAGTCTTTCGGTAACGTACAGGAGGCGCTTGCGCTTGAGGATCGTGCAAACTTTACGGAACGGGGCTTGGGCGGGCGACCGGAAGAGGCGGCTGGGTGACCCGCAGTTCTCCCCGGGCGGATGCACGCCGATCACCTGTCGATGGCGACCGCGCTTGGTCCGTTCAAGGCGCGCGAGACCGCCGACGCATGCACCAAAGGCTAATCAGCCCACTTGCTGTCAAAGGCAACCCTGCGGGCACAGGCACCGGCGAGGGCTGTCCATCCGGCAACGCCACCACGATCCGCGAGCCGGAGTTCACCCCACCGTTGATCCATGAGATGTCCAGGGAAGATGCGCCTGCAACGAGGCTGCACAGGACGATGGAAGCGCCGAGACGCAATAGCAGCGTTGGCATGGCCGACTACTGCCGAGACGATTCGAGGCGTTCGTTTGTGGACAACATGAGACTCTGGGAGATTCAATCCTGCATCGCACAGGGAATGGTCGTTCGTTGATACGAGTTCCCGACGCGCTCTCCCGTCTTTGTAGGAAGCGACAGCGACAGCATGCACGCCTCAGCAGCTTGGTGGATGGGACGAGCGGCATCTCCCTACGCCTCCACGCCAATTGCAATCCAGCTCAGGGTCACCGACCATTTCCGCCATGAGAAGACCCACTCCCATGCTGGCGGCGTGCGAGGCCGCGCGGGTAGCGTTTGCCCTCGCGCTATTTGCGATCCCGGCGGCGCAAGCCGCTGACGTCGAGGCGCCTACGCAATGCCCCGCGCAAGTCGACTCGATCGCCCTGACGCCGCAAAGCGCCGTGCGCGAACTCAACAAGGCGCCCCGCTACACCCAGGGTCTCCTGGTGCACGACGGCCGCCTGTACGAAAGCGCAGGCATGTTCGGACACTCGGGTGTCTACGCGCTGGCCATGGATGGGAAGGACCTGTCCCGCTTGACCACCCTCGACGACTCACGCTTCGGCGAGGGACTCGCGATCCTGGACGGCAAGGCCTACAACCTGACCTGGCGCTCGCAACAGGCGTACGTGTACGACATTCAGGCGGATGGCAACTTCGAGGCAACGGACCCCGCAACCCTCAGCTACGATGGCGAGGGCTGGGGACTCACCCCTTACGATGGTCAGCTGCTGTTGAGCGACGGCACTGCGACTATGCGCCTGGTGGATCCATCAGATTTCTCCGTGACACGCGAGATCGCCGTGCTCGCCGGGAAACGCCCTGTAACGGGGCTCAACGAACTTGAGGCGGTCGGCGACCATGTGCTGGCCAACCTCTACGGGCCGCCGATTATCTTGGCCATCGACGTGGGCACAGGCTGCGTCACGCTAGCCATCGACGGCTCCCCCCTAGCCAAGGCCGTGCGCCCGGTGCTCTCGACCGGCCCGGACGCGATTTGCGGCAGCTTCGGCTGCACGGCGGGTGACTATGTCCTGAACGGCATCGCCTACGAGGCAGAGCGGGACGAGATATACGTCACGGGGAAGAACTGGCCGACAATCTACGTCTTCGCCAACCCTTTGGCGTCGAGGCGCTGAGTAGACCTCCAAACCTAGGTAGTTATCCGAATCTAGAGGCGAGGGGTGCTGGGGCTCAGCGCAGTCCGGCCCCAGCACCTGTTCCGATTCACAGCACCTACAACTGGCGCGCGGCCGTATCGATCGCAAAGTCGACGGGAGCCGCAGTGGATATCACGACGACGCCATGGTGCGGACTCCCCTGCTGGGCCAGTACGTAATCCTGAATCGTCACCGGTGCGAGCGGTGCGCCAGCCGGCGCCAGGTCGAAGGGCGTAGCATCGCCTAGGTGTGGGGCGGCCGAGGCGACGTCATCAGCGATGGCAGCGCCGGTGGAAACGGCGATAAGAGCAGCTGCGCGAATCAGAGTGTTCATGGAGTGTCTCCTGGATCTTCACTTGAGCACTTGCGTGCTATCGGTAGCAGTAAGTGACCGCCCGACTTCCAGTCGTTACGACGCATCCCGCACAAGGTTCCTATGGTGGCGATAGGCTCACGCTATGACGCGACGAAGGGTGTGGTGCAAACGGCTAGCGCCGCCTGCGCGCCCTACAAGCATGGGAGTTGCGGCGCCTGCAGGCGGTACTCCACCGGCTGACCGCTCACGGGGCAAGTAAAGCCCAACACATAGGCAGTGAGCTGCAAGTCCACAGCCGCCGCCACCACTCCATAGCGGCGATCCCCGATGATCGGGTGACCGAGGGCGCTCAGGTGGCGGCGAATCTGGTGCTTGCGCCCGGTCTCGATCCGCACATCCACGAGCGACCGCGTGCCATCCGCGCTGACCTCACACAGCGTTACCTCGCTGATTGCCTCCTTGCCATCGATCGGGGCGTCGATCCGCTGGGGAGATTGCTGCGACGAGAAGTCACCCAGTACCAAAGCTCGGTACCGCTTCTCCACCCGGCGCTTGCGAAAGCACTGCGCCAGCGCGCCCGCCATCGCCTTGCTGTGGGCCACAAGCATGAGACCGTTGGCCGCGCGATCGAGACGGTGCACGGTGAAGGCCGGTCGCTCCGGCGTGAGGTGGGTCTCGGCCCAACGCACTAGCGTGCAATGATCACCCCACTTCGATCCTTGGGAACGCATGCCGTAGGGCTTGCGCCACACGGAGTAGCCCTCGACGTCTGAGATCAGCGAAGGCGGTGGCGGCGTCTCGGCCAAGATGCTGGCATCGTAGTAAAGATGCAGTTCGTCGCCTTCGCGCAGGGCGCGCTTCGCACGGCGCAGGCGTTGGCCTTGTTGCCCACGCGTCATCCAGACGGCACCACAGTGCATCGCCCACTTGATACGCTGCTTAGGCAAGCCGCTCGCCTCATGAAGCAAGTCAACGGGCAAGCAATCGGCCGCCTCCACCACCAGATGGATCTCGAGGTGAGACTCAGTCGCGGGCATCGGAGTTGCCCCTAAGCCGCATAGTGCGAACTGTCGCCCTCGCCGGGGGCGGGCACCTCGCCGAGGAAACCACCCGACTGGTGAGCCCACAGGCGCGAGTAGATGCCACCCGCTTCAACCAACTCGCTATGCGTCCCTTGTTCCACTACGTGCCCCTCCTCCATCACCAATAGCCTGTCCAGGGCTGCGATCGTCGACAGGCGATGGGCTATCGCGATCACCGTCTTCCCCTCCATCAACTCGCCCAACGCGCCCTGGATCGCCGCCTCGACCTCGGAGTCTAGGGCGGAGGTCGCCTCGTCGAGCACGAGTATGGGCGCATCCTTCAACAGCACGCGCGCGATGGCGATGCGCTGGCGCTGGCCGCCCGAGAGGCGCACACCGCGATCGCCGACGTGGGCGTCCAGACCGCTACGGCCATCGGGATCGCGAACGGCGCGAATGAAGTCCCAGGCCTGCGCACGCTTGGCAGCGCGGATGATCTGCTCCTGCGTGGCATCGGGGCGGCCGTAGGCGATGTTGTCGCGGATCGAGCGGTGCATCAGAGAAGTGTCTTGCGTGACCATACCGATGCTGGCGCGCAGGCTCTGTTGGGTCACATCGACGAGCGACTGGCCGTCGATGAGGATCTCGCCCCCATGCACGTCGTAGAACCGGAGCAGAAGGCTGACAAGCGACGACTTGCCCGCGCCGGAGCGCCCCACCAAACCGACCTTCTCCCCAGCACGGATGTGAAGGTTCAGCGCCTCGAACACCGCCTCCTGCTCATCGTAGGCGAAGCGCACATCACGCATTCGGATCTCACCCCGCTGCACACGTAGAGGCTTCGCATCGGGCTTGTCGACCACCTGCACTTCCCGCGACAGGGTGTTGATCCCGTCGCGCACCGTGCCGATGTTCTCTGAAAGGCTGGACACCTCCCACATGATCCACTGGGACATCCCGTTCAGGCGCAAGGACAAGGCGATCGCCACGGCGATGGCTCCGGGCGAGACCGCTTGCTGCGTCCATAGGGTGATCGACAGGGCCGACACGGCGAAGATGAGCAGCGCCCCAAGGGTCCAAACAGACACGCTGAGCTGCGTCACCAAGCGCATCTGGGGGTACACAGTGTCCAGGAACCCCTGCATGCCCTCCTGCGCGTAGCGCGACTCACGCTCGCCTTGGGAGAACAGTTTCACAGTACTGATGTGACTGTACGTGTCGGTGACCCGGCCGGTCATCACTGAGCGCGCGTCGGCCTGACGCTCAGACACCTTGCGCAGCTTCGGCAACAGATGACGCAGCGTGGCTATGTAGAGCGATAGCCAACCGACTAGTGGCAACATAAGGCGCCAGTCCGCTGACGCGACCAGGACCACCATGCTTAGGAAATACACGCTGACATACACGATGATGTCGAGCATCTTCATCACCGACTCTCTGACGGCCAGAGAGGTCTGCATGAGCTTGGTCGCCACACCGCCGGCTAGCTGCTCCTGAAAGAAGCCGAGGCTCTGCCCTAGTAGGTAGCGGTGCGCTTGCCAGCGGATGCGCATCGCGAAGTTGCCCATTAGCGCTTGGTGCACCAGGGTCGAGCGAAAGAGGACCGTGAGCGGCATCACGATCAACACCAGCGACCCGTACACCACCAGCATGGGCCAGCCCGTGGCCAAGAACTCAGCCGGTGAGCTCGCGGACAGCCGATCCACGAGCTTGCCGGTGAATCCGAATAGCGAGACCTCCACCGCCGCCATCAGAGTGCTGAGCAGTGTCATTGCAAGCAGGGGCACTTCCAACCCGCTCACGCTTCGTCGGAAAAAGCGATAAAGATCCTTCGGGGCGGGGCCAGGTTGCGCCATCGGGAAGGGGTTGACGAGGCGCTCGAAGCGCTCAAAGAAAGCACGCATGGTGGGTCTCGGCTGGGATCGGCGACGGGCAAGGCATGCCGGGCTAGGGATCCTCGCACACTAGCAGCTACGGGCAACACTCTCGTGACGGTGCAGTATTCGCACTCGCGGCTGCCGGTGGATGCGTACCCTACGGCGCCCACAGCGTACGCCGGCCGCAAGCAATCGCTATACTCTCGCGCAATCCTGCGTCGCATCGGGCAAACGAACCGTGAGATCACTCACGGGAACAGCGCGCGATCGCCAACATCCGGGGCGAGTGACGCACCCGAGACCACCACGCCACACGTGCCATGGCAGCACCACGCTGACGCGCCACCCTATGCCTGACCGCCTGAGTCCCCAAGCAAATCGCTCTTCCCTGCTCGACGCCCTGCGCGGCTTCGCGCTGATCGGCGTGCTCCTCGCCAACCTGCGAATGCTGTCCCTGTACGACCTGCTGCCGTCCGCGCAGAAGCAGGCCCTGCCAACTGCCGCGGTGGATCGTGTGATCAACGAACTGATGTCCATGTTCGTGAACGGCACGTCCATCACCCTATTTACCCTACTGTTCGGCGTGGGGTTCTCACTGCAAATGGGCAAGGCCAAGGGCAGCGCCCCGGCGATGCGGACCTATCTGCGGCGCCTGCTCGTGCTGTTGGTCATTGGCTTGGCTCACGCGTACCTGCTCTGGTGGGGTGACATCCTGCGCTACTACGCCGTGCTGGGGTTGCTGCTCATCCCCCTGGCCCGCCTCCCGGCGACGGTACTGGTGACCGTTGGCGGCTTCGTCGTTTTGGTCGCGCCGCTTCTGCTCCAGCCGGTGATCCCCAACCTCCTCCCGACACAGATCAGCTCAGGGGAATCAGCGGCACGCGCGCTAGCTGCCTTTTCCGGTGAACACCTCGGCGCGATGCTCGAGGGGAACTTGGCCCGCGACCTGCGGATGCGGATCGCCGTGTGGATCCTGCCGACTTACATCTTCGGCCGCATGCTCATCGGCGTCGCCCTCGGCAACGCCGGCATGCTGACTCACCCCCTGGAGCACCAGTCACGCTGGCGACGCCTGTGGTGGGGATCGCTCGTGGGGGCGCTGCTCATCACCGCGCTGGTGAGCACGCGACGCTACGACATCGTCGAGCTCCCGCTGGGGTTTTTAGGAGAAGAGCGCGAGCGGAGCCTCTGGCGCGTGTTGTACAACGCGGCGCCGCTGGGGCTTGGGGTGTTCTACATGGCGAGCTTCGTGCTGCTGTACGTGCAAAGCAGCCGCTGGCGCGCCGTTCTCCAGGGGCCCGCCCCCCTTGGGCGCATGGCCCTTACAAACTACATGGCCCAGTCGATCGTTGGCGTCGCCATCTTCTACGGAGTGGGCCTGGGCGTGGGCCCGCGCTTTGGTG
The DNA here is from genome assembly GCA_039193195.1 of Pseudomonadota bacterium. Taxonomy (NCBI): domain Bacteria; kingdom Pseudomonadati; phylum Pseudomonadota; species Pseudomonadota bacterium. Next base: position 22,011 of record JBCCWS010000025.1, on the reverse strand, counting down.
CCGTCGGTGTGCTGCTCGCCGCACTGTTGATACTGACCGCTCAGGCCTACGGCTCGCGATGGTGGCTCGCCCGCTATCGCTTCGGGCCCATGGAGTGGCTATGGCGCAGCGCGAGCTACGGGAAGTGGCAGCCGATGACGCTGGGCCCCCAAGCGCGAGGAGCGGGGCCGGACGCCTAGTGCAATCACCCGCTGGGGTGGGAAGGGCGCGCCGCCTCGCGCCCCTGCGCCTCGGCGACGTGGTTACTGCGAATTGTAGGCGGTGACCAACCACGCGCTCGAGCGCGCCCAGATCGACCCGTCCTGCCGTGCGTAAGGTGCGATCAGCCCGGCTAGCTCGCGCCTCACGGTAGGCCGCAACCGTATCAGCCGCGGCACCGCGGCTGGCGGCGATGAAGCTGGCAGCGCAGTCGACGCCCGTCGCAGACCCCTGCTCGCCGAGGCCACGGGCGATCTCGACGCCATCGATCAGATCCGACTCGCTGATCTTCTTGGCCCGCACGCACGCGGGGCAGCGCCAGATCTCGCCGCCGTTGGCGAGCAAGTCGTGCACCAGACCGGCGATGGGCTCGTACCCCTCAGCCACGCGGCCATCGAGGGCGCCCTTGCAGCACAACTCGCCCGCATCGGAGGAGACAAACACAGCCGTCTCGGCCGTCTTCGAGGCGTGCTCGTGCTGCCCCTCGCCAACCTGTCGGGGCAAATCGGCCAGGAGTACCGGGCGGACGGCAACAGCACGGACATCAATCGAACTCAGCCCAACTCTCGCCGTGGCCCACTGCGCCCTGGGCGACTCCCTCGCCAACGGCGGACGATACGAGGAGTCGATCGCCTGCTTCGAGAGGTCCATCGCCTTGAGCCCCAGCGACCCGCAGCTCTGGGCCTTCTACACCTACAGCGCCCTCACCACGCTCTTCATGGGCAACTACGACCGCGCCTTGCGTTGGCTGGACCAAGCGCGCAGCAATCCGAACCATCAGTACTGGATCCACGGGCCACCGCGTCGTCGCCCTCGCCCACCTCGATCGCCTCGCCGAGGCCAGCGCCCTGGCCGAGCGCCTGCGCCGCGAGGTGCCCGGCTTCTCCCTGGCCTTCGTGCGCGAGAAGTTGTTTTACCTAAAGGACCCTGCGCAGATTGAGCTGTGCCTCGATGGCCTGTCGCGCGGCGGCGTGACCTATGCGCGGGTGGCCAGCCCTAGCGCCTCGCTCATCGGGTCGTCAACACGCCAACCCCTAGGGCTCCCAGCACGCCGGCACACGCCCGATCCACTGTCGACTTCGCTCGCCCGTAGGCGCTAGCGACGCGCGACTGCGAAAACGCAGCAGCCATAAGTGCATACCAGCAAAACTCGATCCATGTCACCAGCGCGATTGCTGCGGCAGATAGCAGCAGGGAGCGATTGGGCGGCAGAATCGCTACGAAGATAGAACCGAAGAAGACGGCCACCTTGGGGTTGGAGAGCTGGACCCAGAGCCCCGTGCGTGCCGCACGCCAGCCATCTTCCTGCTCACCCGCTGCGTCAACAGGCACCAGGGAAAGCGGCGTGGATGCGCTGGTCCAGAGCTTGTAAGCCAAAAAGAGCAGGAACACGCCGCCAGCGATCTTGATCGTTAGGTATAGCCACGGCGCCACTTGAAACAGCAGATCCAAACCGAACAGAGCTGAGGTGGCCCATACAAAAGTGCCAAAGGCGATACCGCCGGCGGCAGCGGTCGCCGTAGAGCGCGACTTCCCGGCAGCGGTTTGCGCCACGAGCACCAGCGTAGGGCCGGGGCTGACGACGGCGACCGTGTGCACTAGGGCGAGCATCGCCAGTGATAAGAGCAACTCCATCCGGTGGGTCTCCGACGCGCGTTGTCCACTAGGCCCCGTGGCCGGCAGATCGGCGGTCACTATACACACGATCGCAAGATTGCTTGAGAACGCTCAGCTCGGGGGGTACCGCTGCCCGCTCACGGGCCATGCCGATCCCACTGCGCCGCAACCGCTGGCCGCTCACCTCAACCGCGACCCCGCTCGCGATTTCTGCCTTGTGCCCCCTAGGGGCCGCCGCGAGAGTGCCCTCGAGCCAGACGCTCACCGTGAATGCCAAGGAGATCAATATGTTCACACTCTCGCCTCGCACCCTCGCCACCACGACGGTGGCCGGCCTCCTGCTGGCCGCCGCCATGAACCCCGCCCTCGCCGAGAATCGTCGCAGCCTGCCCCTAAAAGCACTCGTCATGGATGGCGTGCACGTCTCGGACAGCGGCGACATCTACACCGCCGAGGGCTTCAGCGGCGATCGCCTCTTCATTATCACTCCCGAAGGCAACACCTTCTTCATCACCGATGCCCTCAGCGGGCCAATCGACGTGACCGAAGACTCCATGGGCAACCTCTTCGTCACCAATTTCAACTCAGCCTCGGTGAGCAAGGTCTCTCCGTCTGGCGAAGTCACGCATTTTGCAGACACGCTGCCGTTCCCAGCCGGCATCACGATCGACGCGCAGGACAACCTGTACGTCTCTCAATTCGGCGAGTCGGATCCGCAGACTGGACTCGGTCAGGGCACGGCGGTGCAGAAGATCACCCCCGCCGGCGAGGTGAGCACGTTTAGCGAAGGCGGTGCGCTGCTGGCACCTGTTGGCATCACCCTGGGCAACAACGGCACGCTGTACACTGCCAACTTCCACGATGGCACGATCATCGCGTTCGACCCCGAAGGTCAGCAGACCGTGGTCACCCAAGTCGAACGCCCGGGCTTCTTCGCCACTATCGGCCACCTGGAGTTCGTCAACGGATTGCTCTACGCCACAGGAGTTCAGGGCGCCGAGTTGCTGCGCGTGAACCCGGCGACGGGCCAGACCGTCTCCCGCGATCTCAGCCGAGACATCGAGTTTCCGAACGGGGTCGGCTTTGACCGAAGCAGCGGCACGCTGCTGATCTCCGAAGCGTTCGTGCAGCTCTCGCGCCTACTCAAGGTGCGCGTGGCGAATCCCGCCGACTAGGCTCGATCCCCTCGCCGGCGGGTCCCTTCCCCACTCGACTCGGGGATCTGCCGGCTTCTAACTCCATGCCCCACCCTGCCTTGCGCCCCACGCGGACCGTATCGACAGCGCTCGCCGCGGTGAGCCGCTATGCTGCGCGCATGTCCAATTCCGACACCCCAGCGCTGGCCCCACCGGTCAGCGAGCGCGCACCCATCAACGCCATTCCGCGCGGCTTCGCCCCCTGGCGTTCCCTGTGGTTGGTGGGTTTCGTCTGGTCCGTTACCAGCCTTGGCTTCATGGCCTACTGGGCCGCCTGGTACGCCAACGCTCAGGTGCCCCTGCCCTGGTACAGGCTGGTCGCCCTCGGCGTGTTGGACTGGTCCTTTTGGTTGCTCGCCACGCCGGCCATCCTGGCCGTGGCCCACCGCTTCCCCCCCGTGCGCCTGCGCAACGTGCTTTCCGTGCACCTGCCGCTGAGCCTGTTCTGCGCCGCAGCGGCCATCATCCTCTCCGTGATCATCCGCCTACACATAGAACCAGTTGATCAGCTGCCCTACGCGCAGCCCCCCTTTCAGCAGCAGGTCCTCACCCGTTGGGTGAGCGAGGGCGCCTGGTACAACCTTTTCTACTGGTTCGTAATCGGCGCCTACTTCGCCGTGGACTACCACACGGCGCTACGCCGAAGTGAACACGAAGGGCTTACCCTTCAGCTCCACAACGAGACGCTCCAGCGGGGCCTCGTAGAAGCGCGCCTAGGCGTGCTTCGGGCGCAACTACAACCGCACTTCCTGTTCAACGCGCTGCATTCCGTCTCATCCCTCATGGACGTGAACGTGCCGCAGGCGCGCGAGATGCTGATCGACCTAGCCGATATCCTGCGTCGCGCCCTACACATGAGCGAGCAGCAAACCCACACGCTCGCCGATGAATTCGATTGGCTGGAAGCCTACCTTCGCCTCGAGGCGGTGCGCTTTGGTGATGGCCTGAAGTGGGACACGACCTTGGCGCAGAGTGTTTCCGGCATCAGTGTGCCGTGCTTGATCACGCAGCCGCTGGTGGAGAACGCTCTCAAGCACGGGCGAAGGCGGGGCGGCGAAGCCGCGCAGGAGCTGATCGTGCAGGTAACTGCCGAACAGACTGGGGAGGAAGTCACCGTGCGCGTGACGGACAACGGGCCGGGCATCACGTCCGATTCAAACGGCAGCGGCCACGGCCTGCGCTTCGTCCGCGAGCTCTTGAACGCCTACCCCCACCGCCACGGCTCGCTCACGCTGGAGAGGGCCGCTCCGCAGGGCACCTGCGCCACGGTCCACTGGCGGATTGACCCGGATGCTTGAGGTGCTGTTGATCGACGACGAGCCTCTGGCCCGCGATCTGCTGATGCGCTGGCTACGGGAGGTAGACGGGCTCACCGTCGTGGGCGCAGCGAGTACGCTCGATCAAGCGCAACGCATGGTCACGGAGCGCTCTCCCAACGTGGTCCTTCTCGATGTAAACCTCGCCGGCGAGAACGGATTTGGGCTCCTCGACGCCATCGACGAGGCGCGTCCGCCAGCGATCATCTTCGTCACCGCCTACAGCGACTACGCCATCGACGCATTCCGCGTGGGCGCGGTCGACTACCTCAAGAAGCCCTTCAACCGGGAACACTTGGAGCGCGCACTGGACCGAGCCCGTCACTGGCTGGCCGCACCGCGGTCAAACGATGCACCCGCCGAGCACGATCATGAACAAGCCAAACGTCTGCAGATTCGCGACGGCGGGGTCATCACCTACGTGCCCGCTGAGGGTATTCAGTGGATTGAGAGCGCCGGTGGCTACTGCGTCATCCACACGGGGGATCGACGCTACGTCTTGCGCGAAGCGTTGCAACAGTTAGAGCAACGTCTCGGGGATCAATTCGTGCGCGTACATCGCTCAGCGGTGGTCAACGTGAGCTTTCTGCGCAGTATCGAACCGATCAAGCGTGGCGATGCCATGCTCAGCCTCTCGTGCGGCGCTCAGATCCGCATGAGCCGTCGCTATCGAGATGCCCTCGTGGCGCAAATGGAAGCGCGCGAGTAGCATCCCATCCTGCACACCGCCCGGCTAGATCTACCCGCACCGCCGCTTATCAAGTACGCTGCTTACCCAACAGCCGCGCTTAAGCTACCAGGAGCCCACAGGGTCACCACTCGCACCCGCCCGCTCGCCGTCTTCCTTGCGGCCCTCGTATTCGCCTTCGATGGGGACGCGTCGGAGTGCGAGCCGGCGCACGACGGCACCGAGTGCCCGAAGGGCGCAACGGCCGGCGAGGACAAGTCCGGCGATACCTGGGAGGAGCTAGTGTCCTGAGTTAGAAGTTCGTTGATGAATTCGCGGCACCTTTTCGCCCCTGAACACGTTGCTCCTCCTCCCGTGGGACCTGTCACGCTCGTCGTCGCACCGCGCTCAGGGACAAAAACTCGCCTGCGAATTCATCAACGAACTTCCAACTCAGGACACTAGTGGGCCGCTTGGTAAATGAGGTGACGCTCAGCGAGTAGCACGGGCGCCAGGGCTCTCGCGAGCGCCGGCAAACCCAATCGATGTATTGGGTAAGTGCCTCCTAGCAAGTCTAACGCTCGAAGAACACCTCGTAGAGCTGTAGTCGTTCCGCTCGGTCTACGAGAAACTCGTCATCTTCCGGGTAGTACTTGGCAATCTCCGGGTCAGGCCCGGCGAAGGCCTTCACCGCATCCATCGACTCCCAGTGGGTCACGAGCAAGAAGTGGGCAAACTTCCCTTGTTCGCGCCTCAGGAACGCCACCCTGCGCAATCCAGGCACCGCGCCGTAGTCGGGCACGGCCCGCTGCTTGAGAAACTCCGCGTAGGCATCTGCCCGGGCGATTGGCACCTTGCCGTGCCAGGTACGAACGATCATTCAGGTTGACTCGTGTTATGAGAGCTGCTCCAGCCTAGCGCGCCACACGCGAGCCCACTAGCCCTTTACGTACACCACCTGCTTGAGCGTACGCAGAGTCTCCACTAGATCACATGCCCGTGAATGAAGGGCAAGCAAGCGGTTCGACGCAGCAGCTCGACCGCACGCGCATCCACGCGCACCTCGTGCACCCACGCTTTGACGCGGCCATCGTTACTGGCTTCATCAGCCTCGAAGGAGCTATTCATGTCCGTGTCCTGAAGCGCCATGGGGACTGCAGCGCCTGACACGGGCTGCGTTGTCATCTCTCGCAGGTGGCTTGGCCGCGCCGAAGAGGCTAGTGCCGAATGATTTCAATTACTGGTGCTGCCGTCACACGCGTCGGCGCGAAACTGGACAGCCTCGTGGCATCGATAAGAATACCCATCAGCCCGTCACGCTCCCCACGCGGACCGGGAGTTCAAAGCGAGGCAACGCAGTTGCGTCGGCCGCGTATTCCCCCCACCATCGCGAGTACGCAAACACCTTGCCTCGCGCACCGAATGAGACCCGAACCCGATGGCCGCTCCTGCCGACTCCAGCCTCACGCACTGGCGACATGCACTCGCTGAGCACTGGCCCGTAGACGGCCCCCTCCAGCGGCTGCACGGAGAGCACGATCTCAACCTTGCGACGACATCGCGGGTCTATAAGGTCATGCGCAGTGGTTTAGGGGAGGCCGACATCGCGCCCCAGATCGCGTGCCATCGACATCTAGCGGCCACGGGAATCCTGGTGCCCGCCCCCGTCGCGACCTACGGCGGCGATCTGTCGGCCCAGCTCCAGGACGAACGCGGAGAGCCTCGTAGCGCATGGGTGCTGCAGCGCCTCCCGGGCGTGGCGCTGGCGCAGCTGACGCCCTGGACCGAGACCCTTGCGCAAGCGATCGGCGAGCAGACTGCGCGCCTGCATACGGCGCTGATGGACTTCAACCACCCCGCGATTGCGCAGACCCACGCGTGGGACATCCGCGCCTTGGCGACGAGGACGGATAGCGCTGAGGCCGTCGCCGCCCATCCGCTCGGCGCCACCCTACGGCGAATAATCGATGAGCACACAGCACCGGCCTGCCACGCCCTGGAGCAAATGCCTTGCTACCCGATCCACAACGACCTCAATGAACACAACCTGCTCGTGCGCGCCACTTCTTGCGGCGAGGCCACGCTGACGGGCTTGATTGACTTCGGCGACATGCTCCGGGCCCCCACGATTGTGGACCTCGCCATCGCGGCCGCCTACCTCGCCGTTGGCACAGCGCATCCTTGGCCTCTGCTCAGGGGCTTGGTTCGCGGGTACTGCAAGCACCGCCCGTTGCGGGCGCGCGAGCGAGCTCTGCTGTGGCCACTGCTCCTGAGCCGCCTAGCGCAAAGTGCGATCAACGCGACCCACGCGCGCTTGGTCGGGCGCGATGACCCGTACCTGCAGATCTCTCAGCAACGGGTGTCCCGGTTCCTTGAGAAGCACGCTGATGAGCATGCGGCGTTCGTCCACGCCCTGGTGGCCCGCGCGAGCGGTGCTCCAGCACCGATGCACGGGCTAACGTCGTGGATCGCCTCGCCACAGCGAGAGTTGGCACCTGTGTTCAAAGCGACGATGGTCGGGGCACCGGTGTTGGACCTGTCGGTAACCGGTGAGCACGCCTGCGATAATCCGGTACACCCGGATCTAACGCAGATCGCCAGCGCGGTGACCCGATTGGGGGGGCAAGACTCTGCCGTCCTCGGTCGCTACGCAGAGCCGCGGCTGATCTACGGAGCTCCGTTCTACCTGAGCGCCAGCCACGGGGCGAGCGCCAGGCGTACTGTGCACATCGCCGTCGATGTATTTCTGCCCGCTGGCACGCCAGTCCACAGTCCTCTGCCCGCCACCGTGCACAGTGCGGAGATTTGCGATGCCGCCTACGACTATGGGGGGCTGGTTACCCTGCGCCACGAAGGCCACGGTGGCAGTTCGTTCTTCACCTTGTACGGCCACCTTTCCCACGCCAGCGTGAGCGCCCTAGTGCCAGGTCAGGCCGTGGCCGCAGGTGAGGCCTTCGCCGTACTCGGCCAGGCCCATGAGAACGGAGGCTGGCCGCCGCACGTGCACCTGCAACTTGGGCTAACGGACCTGCCGGGCAGTCGTTGGCCCGGCGTCGTCGATCCGGACGATGCTCTCGACTGGCGGGACGTGTTCCCAGACCCTGCTCCCTTGTTGGGTCTGCCTGCCGGTCAGCTCACCTACACAGTGGGCGGTGAGGACGCGCTGCATGCCCTGCGCGAGACGCACTCACCCCCAAGCCTGCGCACGAGCTATAACGAACCGCTCACGATCGTCCGCGGCTGGCAGAGCCTACTGTTCGATCGCGAGGGTCGCACCTACCTCGATGCCTACAACAACGTCCCCCACATCGGCCACGCCCACCCGGCCGTGCGAGCCGCCATCGATCGCCAGCTCCGCTTAGTCAACACCAATACTCGCTACCTGCAACCGATCCACGCCGAGTACACGGCTGCCCTGGCCGCCCGCATGCCAAGCGCGCTCGACGTGGTGTTCCTTCTGAGTTCCGGCAGCGAAGCGAACGAACTCGCCCTACGCCTCGCCCGCACCGCTACGGGGGCGACAGACACGGTGGTGTTGGCTGCTGGCTACCACGGCCATACGGTCGCCGCGATCGATATATCGGACTACAAATTCTCTGGCCCCGGCGGCGACGGCGCGCCCGACTGGGTACATGTCGTGCCGAACCCAGATGCCTATCGCGCCGGCCTCGAGCCACAGGACCCACTGACCGGTACCTACTTTGCCGCCGAGGTAATCCATCGGATCGAGGCGCTTGTCAACGCTGGGCGCCCACCCGCGTGTCTTATCGCCGAGACCTTCCCAAGTGTCGGTGGCCAGCTCATTCCCCCACCCGGTTACCTAGCCCAGGTGTACGGTGCCATCCGAAACGCTGGCGGGCTGTGCATCGCCGACGAGGTGCAAACAGGGCTCGGGCGCTTGGGAGAGTATTTCTGGGGCTTCGAACAGCAGCAGGTCATCCCGGACATCGTGGTGCTCGGCAAGCCGATGGGCAACGGGTACCCCCTGGCGGCGGTTGTGACCAGCAAAGCAATCGCCGAGCGCTTCGATACGGGGATGGAGTTCTTCGCCACCTTCGGTGGCTCCAGCGCTGCCTGTGCGGCCGGCCTCGCCGTGCTCAACGTTATCGATGAAGAGGCGTTGGCGCAGCGCGCACGAACGGTGGGCAATCACCTTCTCTCGGGGCTGCGAGAGTTGGCTCGCCGCCAACCACTGCTCGCAGACGTGCGAGGGCTTGGCCTGTTCATCGGCGTCGAGATCGCCGACGAGAATCGCCAGCCGCTGGCCGCACACGCCGCCTGGATCGTCGAGCGCCTGCGCCAGGAGCGCGTGCTCATCGGGCGCGACGGGCCGGACCACAACGTATTGAAGATTCGGCCACCGCTCGCGTTCGGTAAGGCTGATGCAGACTACTTGCTCGCACGCCTCGATCAGGTGCTGAGCGAGGGTGCTCTGGCTTCGGGACACGAACGGAGCACGGTCGGATAGGGCGTTGGCCAGCGAAAACGCGAGCCAGTAGACGCTTCCCACCACCGCGGCAAGCGTTCGAACGGGAAACTCCAAGCCGGTCGTTTATCGCGAGCGAGCGCGTGCTTTACTCGCGAGCTCTCCTTATCGCACTTGGGGCGACAGCCCGTGAACCTCGCGCGCCGCATTCTGTTAACGCTCTTAGCCTGCTCCGTATGGCTGGCAGCAGCAGCCGAACAGCACCCGGGCAAACCCGTTTCACCCTTCCGCTTGTACACCAGCGGCGATGGCATGACCCAAACGCGCGCCCACGCCATCACCCAAGACCAGCGCGGCTACCTCTGGATAGCGACCGTGCGCGGGCTCAACCGCTTTGACGGCAAGGTGTTCACTCCGCTGACGATTCGCCACGGGCTCCGCGTCAACACCCAGTTCAGCCTCCATGTTGACAGCAAAGGCGATCTCTGGTCAGGCGATGTTACCGGTGGCGTCACCCGGGTCCGCGACGGCAGAGTCGTCGAGACCTTAGATCCCCCTGGAGAGATACGAGGTAGGGCCCAGAGCATCGCCGTCCTGGCGGGAAAACTCTATCGGTCAGTCGCTGGCCACGGCCTGTATGAAACCGACCTGAGCACTGGCCAGACCCGTCCCATCGCGCTCGATGCACCCGCACCTAGTAAGCTGCTTACATCGGATGGCCGCCTACTGTTCATCGCTGCGGACCGCCTCTACGCCTGGCGCCCAGGTGCGGCTATCGCAGATGCGGTACTGCGAGGACGCTACCAGGCGCTCGATGCACGCGCTGATGGGCGTGCCTTCGCAGTCGACATCGATGGCAACGTGCTTGCCTTGACCGGTGCACAGCTCGCTCCCATCGCGCAGCGCGTGCCAGAGGCTATCGTGGCCATTGCGCTCGACGCAAAGGACGGCGCATGGCATGCGACAGCAAACACCCTGATCGCCCCCGACGGCGATCAACTGCCGCTGCCCGTTGGGGAGGTCATCGACGTGTTCACCGACCGCGACGATGTGGTGTGGGTCGCCGGCAGCAACGGACTGGTCAGGTATCTCGGCGGCCGTTTCCAACACCTACCCTTAGGCCCCTCGGCGCCAGCGCGCGTCGTCTTTGGCGGGGTCCAGGACCGCAGCGGCGCACTATGGTTCTGCACGGAGGCGGGCCTTCTTGTGCGCTACCCGAACGGTCGTGTACTGGCAGTGGCAGATGTCCTGGAGCTCCCTCCCGGCCGCGCCGTTGCCGCTGAGCTTGACGGTCAAGACCACCTCCTGGTGTCCTTCCCTCCGACGGGCGTTTATCGCATCCCCGTAGACCTGGGCCAGAAGGCGGTACGACTTCCGGCGACGGAAGGCTGGTTGGTCACGGACATCACCCACACAACAGACGCTGCTACCTGGGTGCTGGGGGCTCGTCGCGGACTGCTGCGCTTCGACGACGCGCAGAGCGTACCGACGCACCTGCAGCTCCCTGACGGTGGCCTGGCCATGTCGATGGCTGCCGTGGATGAGGGGGGCTCGTCGTGGCCGTGCGCGATGTCGGCGTTGCTCGCGTACGGGATGGTACAGTGGAGATCTTGCCGCCGACGCAGCGTATCGAGTCGCGCGTCATCCACCTACACGCACAGTCAGAGCGCTCGATTTGGCTCACCAGCACCGACGGCGGCGTGTTCCATTTGAACGAGGGCACGCTTGAGCGGCACGCGCTGAACACCGAGCTCAGCGATCAATCCGTCTACATCGTTGAGCCCCTCGATGATCGCACCGTAGTGCTCGGGGCCGAGCGCGGCCTCTACCAACTGAATCCGATTACTGGGCGCTTGTTCCGCTACGGCCCTCTGGAGGGATTCATAGGTCAGGAAACCAACGCTCGGGCCATCTTCCGAGGTCTCGACGAGAAGCTCTGGATCGGCACCGTCCAGGGGGCCACCCGCATGGACACGCTGTTCCCGATGCCCAGCATTCCACCGCTCACCCCCCAGATCTCGCGCCTGGCAACGGACTTGAAGCAAGCAAGCTTGGATGGTGATAACGGCGTAATCCCACCTGATGATCGCGGCTTGCAGGTGGACTACATCGCCGTATCGCCGAAGAACCCCGAGGGCATCGAGTACAGCTACCGCCTGCGGGGCGTCGACGAGGCGTGGAGCCCGCCGACGCAACTGACCAATGTGCGCTTTGCCTCCTTGGGGCATGGAAGCTACACCTTTGAGGTGCGAGCCCGCCATAGCGGCGATGGCTGGAGTAAGCCGGTCGCGCGCAGCATCGTGGTAGAACCTCCTGTTTGGCAGACCGCCTGGTTCCGCGCCTTGGCCCTTGCCAGCCTCATGTTCGCGGTCATCCTGATCATCCAGCTGCGCATCCGCCAGGAAAAGGCCGTGAGCACCACGCTGCGTAGTCTGGTGGCCGAGCGAACCCAGCACCTTGAGGCAGAAATCGCCGAGCGCAGGCGATCGGAGGCTGCCCTAGTCAAGGCACAGGCGAAGTCGCGCGAGGCCCAACGCGAGCTCGAAGCACTTAACGTGAGGCTGCGCGACCTTGCCCTCACCGATCCACTCACCGATCTGCCCAACCGGCGGGCCTTCGAACAGTCGCTGGCGATGTCTGTAGCAGAGGCGAGCGAGGCGGTGTCCGTGTTGTTCCTAGACTTAAACGGCTTCAAGAGCGTCAACGACACCTACGGCCATGAGGCAGGCGATGAGCTCATTCGCATCATCGGCAAGCGCCTGGCGTCATGGGCGCGCACGAGCGATTTCGTCGCACGTCTCGGTGGGGATGAGTTCGTGATCATCGCCACTGCCTGCCCGCCGGCGGCGGCGCGTGAAGTAGCAGAACGCGTCGGCGTGGTCATCGCAGAGCCTGTGGCGCTCGCACATGTCACCGTGCAAGTCGGTGCCAGCATCGGCATTGCATGCAGCCCCACGCATGCAAACACGGCGAACGAACTCATCCGCAAGGCCGATCTGGCGATGTACCACGCCAAACGCGTGATCAAGGCGCCGTTGGCCTTCTTTGACGAGTTACCGAGTGAAGGATCCACCGTTCGGGTGGTGTGACGCGCGCAGCATCGCCTGATACGGCCCTTCTAGATGCCGAGTTGACGCATCTGCTCAGCGAGTCGCCCAACGCCAGCCTCGATCTCTGCCACGGGGTAGTGAGCGAAGGAAAGGCGCAGGGCGGCGCGCTGTTGTCCCGCAGCGGAAAATAGTCTCCCGGGGTGAAACCCCACACCTGCATCGCGCGCCCTCAACAAGAGCTCATCCGCTTCAAACCCTGCCGGCATGTGCAGCCAGTAGAAGTACCCGCCCGTCGCTTGGCGCCACCGCACCGCCGAGTCTGCGAGGTCTCGGGCGAGGGCAGCGCCCATCACCCGCGCCCGAGATGCTAACGTTGGCACTAGGCTTTCCAGCAAATGGGCTTCCAGCACACCGCTGTCTATGGCTGCTCCCACCAGCAGGGATCCCACCTGGTTCATCGCTCCGCCGCTGCGGATAACGCCCAGCGCAGACAGGCGCGCGATCGTCGCGCGATCACTCTGGATCCAGCCCACGCGCATGGCGGGGGCCAACAACTTGCTGAAGGACCCCACGGAGATTACGCCGCCTTCGTCCACCTGTGCCGCGAAAGGCGAGGGCGGCTCCTCCTGCGCATCGAAGTGCAGCAGCTGGTAGACCTCATCCGCTAGCACGGTGACACCAGCGGCACGGGTCAAGGCCAGTACGTCACGGCGCCGCTGCGCGTTCATCGTCACCGATGTCGGGTTGTGGTGCGCAGGTATCGTGTAAAAGACCTTCGCCATCGAGTGGGTGGCGAGGGCCTCGCGCAGAGCGTCGACGCGCACGCCATGCTCATCCATCGCCACCGCAATGGCACGCAAGCCCTGGCTCGCGAAGATCTCCAGCGCCAGGAAGTAGGTAGGCTCTTCCACCAATACCACGTCACCGCGTGTGCAAAGCAGGCGACAGGCCGTGTCGATGCCGTGCGACGCCCCAGCGGTCACGAAAAGCGACGAGGGATCTACCGCAAAGCGATAGTAACCGCTCAAGAACCGCGCTAGAGAGGTTAGGAAGGCAGGGTCGCCCGCGTAGTCACCGTAGTTGAGCTGAGCCGGCTCGATTCGGGCGGAACACTCTCGCGCCATACGCTCAAACAGGGCAACTGGCAGCAGGTCGGGCGATGGTTGCCCGATCGCGAAGTTGATGATGCCCTTCTTCGCGCTCAGCGCTGCGTCCCGCTGCGGCGCCGTGCCGCTAGCCTATCGCCACGCGGGCGTTACGGAACAGGCGCATCCAAGGACTGTCCTCACCCGCCTGCGCGGGGCGCCAACTCTGCTGCACACTGCGGAACACGCGCTCCGGATGGGGCATCATGATACTGACTCGCCCATCAGCACTGGTCACGCCTGCCACGGCTGCCTGGGATCCGTTCGGGTTCAGCGGGAAGCGCTGGGTAGGCTCGCCCTCAGCGTTCACGTAGCGCAGGGACACCTGGCCCTGCCCGAGCGCCGACTCGAGCAAACCCGTATCCGCGAAGGTCGCTCGGCCTTCGCCGTGGCTGACCACCACGGGCACCTGCGACCCGGCCATGTCGGCGAACCACGGAGACTCGGACCTACCCACCTCCACCATCGACAGGCGCGCCTCGAACTGCTCCGAGCGATTGCGCTCGAAGGTCGGCCAGTGATCAGTGCCGGGAATCAGCTCGCGCAGCAGCGAGAGCATCTGGCAACCGTTGCACACGCCGAGCGTGAGGCCATCCTCGCGGGCAAACCACTGCGTGAACACCTCTCGGGTCCGCTGGTCGAAGAGGATCCCCCGGGCCCAGCCGTTACCAGCACCGAGTACGTCGCCATAGGAGAAACCGCCACACGCGGCGAGCACCTGCACGTCCTGCAGGTCCCTTCGTCGCGGGGCGTCGCCGACGAAGTCGCTCATATGCACGTCCACCGCCTCAAAGCCAGCGCGATCGAAGGCAGCAGCCATCTCCAGGTGGCCGTTGACTCCCTGCTCGCGCAGGATCGCCACCTTCGGACGCATGCCGCGCGCGATGTACGTTGCCGCCGTGTTCTGCGCGGGATCGAAGGACGGCTTTGAGTAGAGCGCCGGCGGCTGCGACAGCTTGAGCAGTTCGTAGGCCTCTTGGGCGCATGCCGGATCATCGCGCAAACGCTGCATCTCGTAGCTGGTCTGGGACCATACGGCGCGCAGCTCCATTCGGGAGCGATCAAAGCGCTCGACTCCCCCCTGCGACACGCGGATCCGCTCACCGTCGGTGGCTACGGCGACCCGCGAGACTACCTCCTCCAGCCCTCGCGCACGGACCACGGCGAGGAACTTCTCTCGCAGCTCGACGGGCACCTGTACGACCGCGCCCGCCTCTTCGCTGAACAGCCGCGGCAGCAGCCCCACGCCCTCCTCCAACGCGATGTCTAAACCCGCATTGCCCGCAAAGGCCATCTCGACCAGCGTCGTGAACAGGCCGCCGTCCGAACGATCGTGATAGGCGAGGAGCAAGCCCCCACGTCGCGCCTCGACGATGGCTCCGAAGAAGGCACGCACCAGGGAGGGATCTTCCACATCTGGAGGTTCAGCGCCCGTCGCCGCCCATGCCTGCAGTAGGGAGGATCCACCGAGGCGGTCCTGGCCGCGCCCGAGATCGAACAACCAAAGCTCCGTTGCTCCCGCGTCTAGGCGCAATTGCGGCGTCAGCGTACGGCGCACGTCGATCACCGGCGCGAAGGCGGAGACTATCAGCGACAAGGGGGCAACCACCTGATGCTCATCACCGCTCGTCGAGGGCCACCGCGTCTGCAACGACAAAGAATCCTTGCCCACTGGGATCGTAAGGCCCAGCGCAGGACAGAAGCCCATGCCGACGGCCTCCACCGTATCCCATAGGGCAGCATCCTCACCCGGCGCGCCACAGGCAGCCATCCAATTCGCGGACAGGCGTACCTGATCGATGCGCTCGATATCCGCCGCCACGATGTTGGTCAGGGCCTCAGTGACCGCCAGCCGCCCTGACGCGGCAGGCGAGAGCAAAGCGATCGGCGTGCGCTCGCCCATGGCGGCGGCCTCGCCGGTGTAGCCCAGGAAATCAGCGCAAGTCACCGCGACATCGCTTACGGGGACCTGCCAGGGTCCTACGAGTTGATCGCGCGAGCTCATCCCACCGACCGTGCGATCGCCGATGTGGATCAGGAAGCTCTTGTCCGCAACGGAGGGCACGGCGAGGACGCGATCGACGGCCTCATCGAGACTGATCGCCGCCAGTTCAACGAGTCGCTGCGGTGCCACCTCCCGCTCGGCCGTGCGCTCCATACGCGGCGTATGGCCGAGTAGCGCTTGCATCGGCATATCGACCGGCGCGTCGCCGAAGTGCGTGTCCTGCACGTTCAGTACACGGCGCTGGGTAGCGTGCCCAAGCACGGCAACGGGGCAGCGCTCCCGTTCGCATATCGCCGTAAACTCGCGCAGGTCGCCCTCGGCGATGGCCAGTACGTAGCGCTCCTGGGATTCATTGCACCAGATCGCCATCGGCGTCATGCCGGGCTCGTCGTTCGGAATGGCGCGCAAGGAGAGCACGCCACCGCAGTCGCTTTGATCCAACAGCTCCGGAATGGCGTTGGACAATCCTCCGGCGCCGACATCATGTATCGATAGGATCGGGTTGCCCTCGGCCATCGACCAGCAGCGGTCGATGACTTCCTGGCAACGCCGCTGCATCTCCGGGTTACCCCGTTGCACCGAGGCGAAGTCCAACTCCGCACTGCTCGCACCGCTGGCGACCGATGAGGCGGCGCCGCCACCGAGGCCAATCTGCATGGCCGGACCACCGATCACGACCACGGCCGCACCCTGGCCAAAGCCTCGCTTTTCCACGTGCTCGCCGAAGATGTTGCCCATGCCACCGGCGATCATGATGGGCTTGTGGTAGCCGCGACGATGCACAGCCTCCCCGCCAGGCGGCGCGTGCAAGGCGCCATCGCCTTGCGGCTGCTCGAAGGCACGGAAGTAGCCGAGCAGGTTGGGCCGACCGAACTCGTTGTTGAAGGACGCGCCGCCGATTGGCCCTTCGAGCATGATGTCCAAGGGACTCGCGATATGGGAGGGCGAAACCGCCTCACCCTCCCACGGTTGCACGTAGCCCGGAATGCGCAGGTTGGACACACTGAAACCCGTGAGGCCCGCCTTTGGCTTTGCGCCACGACCGGTGGCTCCCTCGTCGCGGATCTCCCCCCCCGCCCCGGTGGCCGCGCCGGGAAAGGGCGAGATTGCCGTGGGGTGATTGTGAGTTTCGACCTTGATCACTACGTGAGCGCGGGTCTCGCGGGCGCGGTAGGCGCCTGTGTGGGCATCCAGATACCAGCGCTGGGCCGGCTCGCCTTCGAAGACGGCGGCGTTATCGCGATAAGCGGACAACACGCCGGCCGAATTTGCCCGGTAGGTGTTGCGAATCATGTCGAACAGGGAGCGAGGCATGACCTCACCGCCGAGGGTCCACTCGGCGTTGAAGATCTTGTGCCGGCAGTGCTCTGAGTTCGCCTGGGCGAACATCATGAGCTCCGTGTCCGTGGGGTCACGCTCTAGGTTGCTGAAGGTCTCGAGCAGGTAGTCAATCTCGTGTGGCGCCAGGGCGAGCCCCAGGGTCCGGTTCGCCTCCACGATAGCTTCGCGCCCCACCTGCACCAAGGGAACGGCGCTGCCCCGGGCCGGGGAGTGGTGGGCAAACAGCAGCGCGGCCTGTGCCAGCGTTGCAAACACGAACTCAGTCATCCGGTCGTGCAGGTGGGGGACGATTGCGCAAAGCGCGTCCCCACCGAGATCGTCCACCCCATCGAAGTGCCAGGCCAAGACGCGCTCGACCCGCGTGACCGCATCGAACCCGCAGCGATGCACGATATCGGTGGCTTTGCTCGACCAAGGGGAGATGGTGCCGATGCGCGGCGCCACCACCAGCTGAGGTGCGGTCGCCTCATCGTCGAGCACCTCTTCTCCCAATAAATTTCTTAGGCGCTGCTGCTGATCGTCAGTTAGGCCATTACCGTCCTGCGTGGTTTGCGCTAGGTACCACCACCGGGTGCGAAGCCCCTTCAGGCCCGGCAGGTCGCTTTGCAGCGCCTGGCGTACGCGCTGAAGACGAAAGGACGAGAGCGCTGGGGCGCCGGGAACGCGTAGTACGCGTGACTCAGCCATCGGCGGGTATCTCCGCGACAAACAAGAAGTTCGGTAAGCCGAAGGTCAGCGCGCCATCCTCTTGCACGCAGTGGGTACGCACGTGTATGCCTGGGTGCTCAGCCCTTCGGCGGCTCGCCGCCGCCAGGGGGAAGATAGGTCACGGGGAACTGGGCAACATTGCTGGCCTTAGCGTCGGTGATCTTGCTGATCCCGCGCTTGTCCACCTGGTCGATTCGCACGATCGAGTGCATGGGCAGCCAGGTGCGTTTGACCCCCTCGAACTCCGAGCGGATGCGGTCTTCCGTGGGGTCGACGACGATCTCCGTGCGCCGACCGAAGTCGAGCTCCGCTACCTCCACGAAACCGAGCATTGCACCGTGGCTCACCTCGTTAGCAAAGATCTCGTAGAGCTTGCCCTGCGACTGGAACAGGATTTTGTAAACGACGCGCTCCGACATGGCGCGAAGCATACCACGCGGTACGGGCGATCCTGGGCGGAACGTGCGACACTTCGCCGCCCCAAAACGCCGTGCCCGCGCTTGAACGCTCACCATGCCCGCCCCCCGTGTAGACACTTTGCTCAACGAACTGGAGCTGACCGCCATCCACAGCTCAGGTCCTGGGGGCCAGAACGTCAATAAGGTCGCCACTGCGATCCAACTGCGTTTCGATGTGAACAGTTCGCCGTCCCTTGAGGGGGACGTAAAAGCGAGGCTCGCCGAACTCGCCGGCCGACGCATGACGAGCGAGGGCGAGCTCGTGCTCACGGCCCGCCGTCAACGCACACAAGAGGGCAATCGGCGAGATGCGCTCGCCCGGCTACAGGCGCTGCTGGATGCCGCCGCCGAACCGCCCCGACCCCGCTTAGCCACCAGGACGCCAGCGAGCGTGAGGCGCAAGCGATTGCAGGACAAGCGCAACCGCGCGGCGGTGAAGCAGTCCCGCCGGCGCCCGCCTGCTGGCGAGGACTAACCCCGTGAGCGAGTCGCGCCTCAGAACCCTTCGATGGCGGCAGAAGTGCGGGGCCACCTCAGGAAAAATTCCTAGGTCTGCGCCCGCGGAGCCTCGGATCGACGCGATAGGATTTGGGGTGCTTGGAATGCAAAAACGGGTTCCCCTCCCGTGACCAGGCTCGGCACCCTCCCCTCAGGGTGTCGAGCCAGCGCCAACCGGCAGCGCAAGCCCCCAGCACCCAACTGCACCCATCGCGCCGTCACCACCTGACCACCCTCGCGCACCACCCGCGGCAAGACAGCGGAAGTACACCGCACCCATCGCGCGCGGGAGCGCACGTCGATCTCAGCTTTCGGTGTGCCCCCTTGTGCGTGCCCCAAAACGGCCCAGAGGAGAAGCCTGCCGTGAGCCTGGAGCCACAGTCTCGCGCGCAGACGACGATAGGTGCGTTTGGGCCCCGTGACCGAGCTCGCGGGCCGCTGCGACGAAGGCAGACGAATCACGGTCTTCCATTTCGTACATCTCCAACGCTCCACGCAGGGTGGGGCGCAGAGCTCCAATCGGTCCGCACCCATAGACTAAACATAACCGGTCTAAAGCTGGCTCCGCGCTGCAGGCGCAGAGCCAGCTTGGCGACTGCGCACGCGCACCCTCGCCAGCCAGCTGTTTGACATGCGGCACCGATGCGCCATGCTGTGTGGTTGAGTGGATGATGGAGCGGCGGCAATAGTTTCGTGCGGAAGCTGATCGCAGAGTTGAGAAGACGCCGGGTGTTCGGCACCAGCGCCATCTACTTGGCCGGCGCTTGGGGGCTGCTCGAAGTCTGCGACACGGTGTTCCCGATCGTCGGGCTGCCAGACAACGCCATCACCTTCGTGTTCTACGGGGCCATCGTCGGCTTTCCCATCGTGCTCGGCCTATCCTGGGTGTTCGACCTCGATCTGAAGCGCACCAGCACCGAGCCGACCGCCGATGATGCGCCGGCGAAGGCTACGATGGCCGAGGCTTCGGTGGTGGTGCCCCTTAAGGAAGCACCGCCCGGGTCCATCGCGGTACTGCCTTTCCGCAACATCGGCGCCAACCCTGAGCATGAGTACTTCAGCGACGGCCTCGCAGAAGAGCTGCTGCACACCCTGTCCTCGGTACCGGGCATACGCGTGGCTGCCCGCACATCCTGCTTCATGTACAAGGATCACCACACGGACGTGCGCACCATCGGCGCGCAGCTCGGTGTGAGCAACGTGCTCGAGGGGAGCGTGCGTTGGGCGGGGGACCGCATTCGCATCAGCACCAAGCTGATCGAAGCAGGCTCGGGCTATCAGCTCATGTCGCAGAAGTTCGACGAGGAGTTCAAGGACGTCTTCACCCTGCAGGAGAAGCTGGCGAACAGCATCGTCGAAGTGTTAAGACAATCACTAGGCGACGGGCTGCCCGCGCACGCAAGCCCTGTACTGCGCACGGATACGAACGTAGAGGCCTACCAATTCTACCTGCGCGGCCGCCACCTCTGGCAACGTCGCGGAAAGGAAGCGATTGAAGCGGCCGTGGAACTCTACAAACAAGCCTTGGCCCTAGATCCCACCTTCGCCCGCGCCAAGTCCGCCCTCGCCGCGGCGAGGGCCGTCATGCACGAGTACGCGGGCGAGTCACGCCAGGCCTCGCTCGCCGCTGCCACCGCCCTCGCCCGCGAGGCAGCGGCCCTGGATCCAACCCTGGCGGAGCCGCACGGCGTACTGGGTTACATCCACCTTCGCAGCTGGCAGTGGCAAGAGGCCGAATCCCGCCTACTCGATGCCATCGAGCGCGACCCGAACGATCCCCTGCTGCGCCAGTGGTACTCGAACGTCTTGAATGACCTCGGTCAGCAGCAGGCGGCAACGGAGCAGGCCGCAAAGGCCTACGAACTCGACCCGGTATCGCCGATGGCCAACAACGTGCTGGCGGTGTCCTACATGCTTCGCGGCGATGATCGAAAGGCGCTGAAGCACACGCGCATCGCCCGTGAGTTCGGGGTCAGCGGACTGGTGCCTGCCTTTGTGGAGTACCTGGCGAACCTGCGTGGCGGCGCCTGGGATACAGCTCTCGGCGATTGGACCGCTGCGCTCGACGGCGCTGGGATCGCCCGTGAGTGGGCACCGTCAGTGATCGCGGCGATCGCCGATCCGGCCGCGCGTGAAGCTGCAGTCAATGCGGTTGCCCGAGCCGTGCGCCAACAGGCCCTGCCGCCGAACATCGCATTTTTGCAGTACGTGCTTCTCGGCGCCGCCGAGGCGACCTTCTCGCAAGCGCACGACCTGCTGGATCAGCAACGGCTCAACCATACCTGGCTCATGCTGCCGGAAGCGTCAACGTTGCGGGCCGATCCCCGCTTCCGAACCCTGTGCGACAAGATTGGCGTGAGTAAGTACTGGCAGCGCCATGGTGAACCTGCGCTGATCGCCGGTTCCTTCGAGCGCGCCCGCGCCGCCGCCCTCACCAGAACGATCGGCGCGGCTTAAGCAGGCGGTAGCCTCAGCGCCGACGCCCGCGCCATCCCGCTACGGCCAGGCCGCTGAGCATCAACCACACGGCCCCTGGCACCGGTATCGCTTGCCCGACCAGGGTGATGCCATCTCCGTCGTTCACCCAGTCGTTGGCAAAGCTGCCGAGGAAGCCGGTGTTAGTGAAGCGCACGGCGATCTGACCGTCCCACAGCCCCGCAGCATCGCCCCCGGTAATCGTGAATACGAGCTGCAGCTCATCCGTATCCTCACCGCCTCGCGTCTCGCCGGCCTCGAAGAAACCGAAGTCGGTCGCTTCGCCGGTCAGCAGCACGCCCGACTCGAAGCCGAGTTCATCGACGGAGCCACTCACCTGTAGCGAGCCGCCCGACAGGATGCCCGTGCCGTCAATACTCAACACGACGAACAAGCCGGTGCCATCGATGCTGAGCGGCGTACCCTCCTCGTCGGTCAGCGTGGCCGTGCTGTTGCCGAGACCGGTGACGAAAAGAGAGTCGGAATCGTTGTCGTACGCAACCAGTAGAGCATCCGCATCGAGCAGCGCACCGTCGCCGATGCCGAAGCCGTCGATAGGCGCAGCGCCCGCGGGCACGGACAACAGGGCCGCGAGCAGACAGGAACCGGTCAGGGTCGCCAGCGTTGAGGAAGTGTCTTTTGTGTACATCAGGGCCAACGCTTATGTCGTTACTTACGCGGCAATTTTGACCGAATCTCGAGGGGTGGGCAACTTACGCGAGCGTTATGTCTCATACGCACCGCCGCACGAGAATGCTCAACGATGACTAGTGGGCCGCGTGGTAAATAGGGTAACGCTCAGTCTGCGTAGGGGCAGCGTCAGCAAGGCGCGTCGCGCAGCCAATGGCATCGCCATTGGCAAGCGATGCAACGCCGCGGACGCTGCCCCTGGGCCGACCCGAAGGGCGAGT
>JBCCWS010000024.1 GCA_039193195.1 Pseudomonadota bacterium | reverse complement strand
GGAGCCGTCCCCCAAGTGCCCTCGCAACGCCCCAACTCCAGTTTCCTAGGCGCTCTTTGCACCTGCCTGCTGATCCTGCTCAGTGCCGCCTGCTCGCCGAGAGCGGGCGACGAGCCAGCCTCCTCTGCGCTTCCGCCAGGCGCCGAGGCGTTGGGGGATAGCGGCCTGTGGGTCAGCGCGCCGCTGCTACGACCGATGCCTGCCATGAGCATGGGGGCCGCCTACTTCAGTGTTCACAACCGCAGCGGCCACGACGATCAACTGCTCGCGGTGAGCGTGGAGACCGCGGGCGGCGCAGCGCCCATCGAGGCGTCACTCCACGAGACCCGGATAGTCGACGGCATCTCGCGCATGCGATCGCGGGCGGAGGGTTTCGCCTTGGCCGACGGCGCGGACCTGGTCCTAGCGCGCGGTGGCGCGCACGTGATGCTGAACGGTGATCTGGCGCCCGAAACGCCCCTGGCGATGACCTTGCGCTTCGAGCGTGCCGGTGCCTTTACGATTACCGTGCCGACTGCCGACAACCAATAAGTTGAGACGACCCTGACCCTAATCCGGAGCTCCCATGGCTAAGTTCGTACCTGTCGAGCCCTTCGACCTCGTCATCTTCGGCGGCACCGGTGACCTTGCGATGCGCAAGCTGTTGCCCTCACTGTTCCATCGCGACATCGACGATCAGATCTCCGATGACAGCCGCATCGTCGCCGTTTCTAGGCGCGAGATGAGTCACGAGGCGTTCATCGAGACGGTGCAATCGGCGCTTCGCCGATTCCTGCCGGAGGGGCATTTTGACGAGAGCGTATGGCAGCGCTTTGCCTCGCGCCTTAGCTACTACGCGGTCGACGTGCTCGAGGAAGATGGCTGGGGCGAGCTGGCGGGCGCGGTCGGCGCACACACCGATCGGGTGCGCGTCTTCTACCTCGCCACTGCGCCGCAATTGTTCGGCCCGATCGCCACGGCACTCGGTCGCCACGAGCTGCAGCACGGACAGACCCGGATCGTGCTGGAGAAACCCGTCGGTAGCGACCTCGAGTCGGCGCGCGCGGTTAACGGCGCCGTTGGCGCCGTATTCAGCGAAGATCAGGTTTACCGCATCGATCACTACTTGGGTAAAGAGTCGGTGCAGAATCTGCTCGCCCTGCGCTTCTCCAACTCGCTGTTCGAACCGCTCTGGCGTCGAGGAACGGTGGATCACGTGGAGATCACCGTGGCAGAGGACATCGGCGTCGGCACCCGCGGTGAGTTCTACGATCGCACAGGTGCCCTGGTCGATATGGTGCAAAACCACCTGCTGCAGCTCCTTTGCCTGGTGGCCATGGAGCCGCCAGCAGGTCTGGATCCGGCGCAGATTCGCGGCGAGAAGCTCAAGGTATTGCGCGCTTTGCGTCCGATCACCGAGCTCGATGTGGAGGCGAGCACCGTACGTGGCCAGTATCGGCGTGGCGCGGTCCACGGTGAGGCAGTGTCCGGCTACGGCGAAGAGACCGGCATCGAGAGCAGCAGCACGGAGACCTTCGTCGCGATCAAGGCGATGATCGACAACTGGCGCTGGGCCGACGTGCCCTTCTACCTGCGCACGGGCAAGCGCCTGCCGATGAAGACTTCCCACATCGTGGTGCAGTTCTCGCCCGTCGCCCACTCGATCTTCCCGCCGCAGACCGGGCGCCCGGAGCCCAATCAGCTAACGATACGATTGCAGCCGGATGAGGGCGTGACCCTATCTCTCATGACCAAGGAACCAGGTCCCGGAGGATTCAATCTAAGGTCCTTGCCCTTGAACCTGACCTTCTCCGAGCAGTTCCACGTGCGTTACCCCGACGCCTACGAGCGCCTGTTGATGGAAGTGCTGCGCGGCAATCAAGCCTTGTTTATGCATCGTGAGGAGGTGGAGTCCGCGTGGGCCTGGATCGATGATGTTCGCAACGGCTGGGAGCAGCGCGGCCAACCGGTTGTCCCATACGCGGCCGGCACCTGGGGACCCACCGATTCCGCCTTGCTCGTAGGCCGCGACGAGCGTCGTTGGTTGGATCCGACCGAATGAGTACGCGTAGTAACCCCACGATTGAGCGCTTCGCTACGCGCGAAGAGGCCACCTCCGCCTTGAGCGGCGTGATGGCGGTGGCCATCGAGCGGGCCGTTGGAGCTGATCGACGCGCCTGGTTATGCCTGAGCGGTGGATCATCGCCAGTGAGCCTGTTCCGGACCCTCGGTCGACAGACCCTGCCGTGGGGCAGCGTCGACCTGACGCTGAGCGATGAGCGCTGGGTGCCCGTCGATCATGCCGACAGCAACGAAGCCCTCGTGCGCCGTGAACTTCTGCAGGGCCCGGGCGCAGCGGCGCGCCTCCACGGTCTTTACCGAGAACAACCGGCTCCGGAAGACGCCGTAGACGCAGTCAACCGCCATTTCGCCACGCTCGACGAGCCCTTCGACTACTGCCTGCTCGGCATGGGCGCGGATGGGCACACGGCCTCCCTGTTCCCCGATGCGACCAATCTCGCCGCCTTGCTCAGCGAACGCGAGGCAGCTGCGGCGGTCTACGTGCCGCGCCTCTCGCAGCCGCGCATCACGCTGAGTCCTCCGCGCCTGCTGGCTTCCCGTGAGATCGGCCTACTGCTGTTCGGCGACGAGAAGCTCATCGTGCTTGAGCGCGCGATGGGGGGGGATGATCCGGCGGAGTTACCGGTGCGATGCGTGCTGCAGCAGGCCCGTGTTCCTGTCACTTGTTATTGGGCGCCTTAGCAGGAGACTCATGCGATGAGCGACCAGACCTTACATCCCACCCTGGAGAAGATCACCCAACGGATCGAAGCGCGTAGCCAGGTCGCGCGGGCCGCTTACCTCGAGAAGATCGAACACGCGCGGCGCAACGGTCCCCACCGTGGGGTGCTCTCCTGCGGCAACCTGGCCCACGGGTTCGCTGCCTGTGCGGAGGACGGCAAGGAGGCCCTGTCCGGCAGCCGGCGCGCCAACATAGGGGTCATCTCCGCTTACAACGATATGCTCTCCGCGCATCAGCCGCTCGAGATCTATCCCCGTTGGATCAAGGAGGCTGCCTGGGCGGCGGGAGGTATGGCGCAGTTCGCCGGTGGCGTGCCAGCCATGTGCGACGGGGTCACGCAGGGCCAACCGGGCATGGAGCTGTCCCTGTTCAGTCGCGACGTCATCGCGATGGCCACCGCCGTTTCGCTCTCGCACAACATGTTCGATGCGGCCATCTGCCTCGGTGTGTGCGACAAGATCGTGCCCGGATTGCTGATCGGTGCTCTGTCCTTCGGGCATCTGCCGGTGATCATGGTGCCGGCAGGGCCGATGCCCTCCGGGTTGCCAAACGATGAGAAGGCCCGCGTTCGCCAGCTGCATGCCGAGGGCAAGGTGGGGCGTGATGCGCTGCTCGATGCGGAGTCGAAGTCCTACCACTCACCGGGGACCTGCACCTTCTACGGCACGGCCAATAGCAACCAGCTGATGATGGAGTTCATGGGGCTGCACTTGCCGGGGACGTCCTTCGTGAACCCGGGCACGCCCTTGCGCGAGGCGCTGACGCGCGCTGCCGCTGTGCAGGCCCTGCGCATTACGGACTTGGCGGACGATGCGGGTGCTTACCGTCCCATCGGCCAGGTGTTGGACGCTAAGGCGATCTTAAACGGCATGATCGGCCTACTCAGCTCCGGCGGCTCCACAAACCACACGATCCATCTCGTCGCGATTGCTCACGCGGCGGGCATTCAGATCGATTGGACCGATTTCGCGGAGCTGTCCGACGTGGTGCCACTGCTGGCGCGCGTTTATCCGAACGGCTCGGCCGACGTGAACCACTTGCACGCGGCCGGCGGTATCCAGTTGATGATGCGCGAGCTGCTCGGCGCAGGCCTCCTGCACGGTGATGTCCTCACCATCATGGGCTCAGGGCTCGATGCCTACCGAGACGAGCCCTACCTCGCCGGCGACGATCTCGAATGGCGTGGAGGTCCAACCAGGAGCTTGGACACGGACGTGCTGCGCCCGGTCAACGAGCCCTTTTCACCCACGGGTGGCATTAGGCTGATGGAAGGGAACCTCGGGCGCGCGATCGTCAAGGTGTCGGCGGTGAAGGACGAGCACCGCGTGGTGGAAGCACCTGCGCGAGTGTTCCAATCCCAAGGTGCTGTGCTCGAGGCCTTCAAGGCAGGCGAGCTAGACCGGGACTGTGTAGTGGTCGTGACCTACCAGGGTCCATCGGCGAACGGCATGCCCGAGCTGCACAAGCTCACGCCGAGCCTAACGGCCGTGCAGAGCCGCGGTCACTCGGTGGCCTTGGTCACGGACGGGCGCATGTCTGGCGCGAGCGGTAAGGTGCCGGCAGCGATTCAGGTCACGCCCGAGTGCCTCAACGGCGGACCCCTCGCCAAGGTGCGCGACGGGGATTTGCTGCGCGTAGACACTCACGCTGGCGAGCTGTGTGCCCTCGTCGACACAGCCCAGTGGGACAGTCGCGAGTCCGTGCCCTGCGCCACGCGCGATACGCTCGGCATGGGGCGCGAACTGTTCGAGGTGTTCCGCAACGTGGTCACGGGGGCGGAGCAGGGTGCTGTGTACACCGGTGCGGCGGATGAGATTCAAGCGACTAGCATGCCCCAAGACGGCTGAGCCAATTTACGCGAGAGACTGATATGGACATTACGATCGATACGGTGCTGGAGCGCTCTCGGGTCGTCCCCGTGGCCAGTATTCCTGATGCCACCTACGCCGTGGCTATCGGCGAGGCGCTGATGCAGGGCGGCGTGCAGATCATCGAGGTGACCCTGCGCACCCGCGATGCCTTGGCGGCGATTGAAGCCCTGCGCCGCGAGCTTCCTGATCTGCTCGTCGGAGCGGGCACCGTGTGGACAGCTCACGACTGGGTGCTGGCCGAAGAGGCCGGAGCGCAGTTCATCGTCTCGCCCGGATCACCCCCGGAGCTCGTGGCCTCGGCACGCCGTCGTCGCTTGCCCTACCTGCCGGGCGCTCAGACCCCGACGGAGGTGGCGAGCTTGGTGGCCTCGGGCTATACGGCGGCCAAGTTCTTCCCGGCGGGACCTGCCGGTGGGGTCAGCGCGCTCAAGGCCATGTCCGCCGTGTTCCCGGGGATTCGATTTTGCCCGACGGGCGGGATCTCCCTGGATACGGCGCCCCAGTACCTCGCGCTCGGCGCTGTCCCCTGCGTGGGCGGCAGCTGGTTGCTGCCCCGCGAGGCGGTGGATGGACGCGACTGGTCGGGGATTGCGGAGCTGGCGCGCGGTGTACGCGAGCTCTGAGTTAGGTTGCATCGTTCATCGTCGATTGCATTGACAGGTGCTGCTGGGCTGCGCCGCGCGCGGCGCTTAAGCGCCTGAATCGCGACCCTCTGTGTGGCGTTGGCGCGGTCGTTGCAGCTACTTCCCAAAAACGCGCAGGGTTGCGCTTATGTCAGCGAGACGGTCGGAGCTTCCCCTCCCTTCGCCGTCTCGCTGGCCCCCCTCTCTCAGTCGTCAAGCGCGAACGTGTCCGCATCGAGGTGGAAGGGGAATCGATCGCGGAAACGCATCAGCGGATCGCGCTCGATCGTCACGCTCACGTGCGTTTCCACCTCCGCCAGGGTGGCGAGCGGCTTGCCTAGGTAGTTGATCACCGCCGAATCGCCGCCGTAGGGCACGCCGTTGCCATCCTCTCCCACTCGGTTCACCCCGGCCACGTAGCTTACGTTCTCGATCGCGCGGGCGCGCAGCAGAGTCTGCCACGCCGTGCGCCTTGGCGTCGGCCAGTTGGCGACGACGATCATCAGGTCGTACTGCTGCGTGTTGCGGCTCCATACGGGGAAGCGTAGGTCGTAGCAAACCAACGGCAAGATCCGAAAGCCGCGGAAGTCGACCGTGCATCGGGAGGCTCCCGCCGCGTAGTGCTCATGCTCGCCCGCCATGCGGAAGAGGTGGCGCTTGTCGTAGGTGGTCAGCGCGCCGTCGGGCGTCACCCAGCAAAAGCGGTTGTAGTAGAGACCCTCTTCAACCACGATCAGCGAGCCGCACACGGCAGCATCGGTGGCGCGTGCCTGCGCGCGCAACCAGCCCACCGACGGGCCGTCCGTGGGCTCGGCCAGAGCCGCCGCATCCATGCTGAAGCCCGTGCTGAACATCTCCGGCAGGACGATTACATCGCTCGGGGGTAGGCGCTGGATATGTTGGCTTAGTACCTCGTGGTTGCGCTCAGGGTCGTGCCAGGCGAGGTTTGCCTGAATCAGGCTGAGGGTTAGAGCTGACATAACTTCTCCGCCGCTTGACGTAGGGTGTCGTCGTCCTTGGCGAAGCAGAATCGCACCAGGCGACGGTCAAAGGACTCGCAGAACACGGAAACGGGGATTGCCGCGACGCCGACGTCTATCGTGAGTTGGCGCGCGTAGGCCACATCGTCTAACTCACTTAGGGCGCTGTAGTCGGCGAGCTGGAAGTAGGTGGAAGGTGTCGGCGTAAGCTCTAGGCGCGAGTCTTGTAGGAGCGACACGAACAGGTCGCGCTTGCCCTGGTAGAAGGACGGCAGTGCCTCGTGGTGCTCGGGGTGCTGGGTCGTGAACTCAGCCAGTGCGTGCTGCATGGGTGTGCTCACGGCGAAGGGAACGAACTGATGAACCTTTCGAATCTCTTGGGTGATGGGTGAAGGCGCCGTGCAATAGCCAATCTTCCAGCCCGTGCAATGGCAGGTCTTGCCGAAGGAGGATACGACGACCGCGCGGGTGGCGAGGGCAGGTCGGGTCAGCAAGCTCAGGTGCGGGCGCCCGTCGTACACCATGTGTTCGTAGACCTCGTCGCTGACCACAGTGAGCGGATGGCGCTCGAGGAGAGCTTCCAGGGTGTCCAAGTCGTCGTGCGTTAGGATCGCCCCAGTGGGGTTATGGGGGAAGTTCAGCATTAGCAAGCGGGTGTTCGGCCGGATCGCGTCCTCCACCCGTTGCCAGTCGACGCTGAAGTCCTCGCTGCGAAGGGCGACGCGTCGCACGGTGCCGCCGGCCAAGCGGACGGCGGGCTCGTAGGCGTCGTAAGCAGGGTCGAGCACTATGACCTCATCGCCCGCATGCACCAGGGCTTGCACGGCGCTGAAGAGTGCTTCGGTGGCGCCGACCGTGACCGTCAGCTGCGAGGCCCAATCGCCCTCATGGCCATAGAGGACGCGGTGTTTCTCGCCCAGCGCTTCGCCTAGTGCTGGGAGGCCAGCCATGGGCGCGTACTGATTGGCGCCGCTGTTGACGGCGCGGGTCAGGCCGCTGAGCAGGGCTTGCGGCGGATCGAAATCGGGGTAACCCTGAGACAGGTTGATGGCGCCGTGCTCGGCGGCCAGCTGGCTCATTACGGAGAAGATGGTAGTGCCGACGTCCGGCAGCTTGCTTTGAATGGATGCGGACATGGGCGGGCGAGTACCTAACATCGAAGGGTGGATCGCCTCCGGTACGGCCGGAGTTAAGGACTAGGATACGGGATATGAACAGCGAAGCGCACAAGCCCGCGACAGACACGCAAGATCAGGCGCGCCCGCCGCAGGAAGCAGCCTTGATGGCAGACGAGTGGCAGGCGGCCCTCGGTCAACTCCGTCAGGCGATGCACGGGGCGATAGCGGCCGGGGCGGTCGGGCTGGTGAGCTTGTTGGGAGCCTTGGTCCTCGGCGGTGCCTGGAAGTGGATCGTGGCGATCCTTGGCGCGCTGCTCGTCGCCGGTGCCTTGGGCTTCGTGGTGTTAGTTCACCGACGTATCGATCAGGAAGCACGTGGCGCTATCGATGAGTACCGCGGGGCGCTCTCGCTGCTTGCCTCGCTACAGGAGACCTCCGGCGCGATGGGCGAGTTACTCGGCGCGATGCGTACGACCAGCGTAGATGGGTTGCTGCTGCTCGATCGCACGATCACGCAAGTCTCCAACGTCGTGCGGCGCATTCCCTTGCTCTCCAATCCACTGACGGATCTCGGACTGGACGCCGTCGCTGGGGTCAGCCGGCTGGTCATCGATGGCGCGGATCGTGCGGCGCAGTTGGCGCAGGGATTGGAGGAGGCCGTGGCCAGCCTCGACGTGACGGCTATGGAACGCCAATCGCGGGCGATGCGACAGCTAGCCGCGGATCTGCGCCAGGGGGTCGACGGCTCCTCAGGCTCGGGCGGCGGAGCGAGCCGTGTCGGCGGGTAAGCGGCGGACCTCTCTGGTAAGCGGTGCGCTCTACGGTCTGACCGCCTCAGGGGCATGCGCCGCGGCGGCTTGGCTAAGTCCCCTGCTGCCGAGCGAAGGACGCTGGATCGGCGCGGCGATCTTCTCGGCTGCAAGCCTATGGTTCGGTGCTAGCTACGGGGCTCGCTACGTCACTCGCCACCCTGGCCGCGACCGTACCCCGCTGTGGGTGTTGCTCTACGCGGCGGTGCTCACCGCGGTGGCGTGGGGCTACGGTTACGCCTGGTTTTTTGATCCGGCCGTGACCCCCTTATCGATCATGGCGCCGTTCGTGGGGATCGCCCGGGGCGTGCACTTCACTGCGCTATTGCTCCTCTCCGCCTCTCCGCTCCTGATGCCGGCGTGGTGGGCGTGCCACCGCTTGCTGCAGCGTGTCGCCGAACGCATCTACATCTCTGCCCTCTAAGCAGAGCTCGGCGGGCCGGTTGTTCCTGATGCAGGCGTCCGCTACGCTGCTCGGCCTTTGTCCTTGCGGAGATGATCGATGGCACAGGCTAGTGCGCGGCATATTCTCGTTCCGACGGAGGCGCAGTGCCTCGAGCTTAAGCAGCAGATCGCCGATGGTGCGGCGTTCGCCGAGGTGGCTAGGGAGCACTCCCAATGCCCTTCCGGCAGCCGAGGCGGTGAGCTCGGTAGCTTCGGGCGTGGCCAGATGGTGCCAGAGTTCGACCGGGTCGTATTCAGCGCTCCGCTAAACGAGGTGCAAGGCCCGGTTCAGACCCAGTTCGGCTTCCACCTCTTGGAAGTGACTGCCCGACAAGACTGAAATCGCATCATCCGACCCGGCGTCCTGCGAGCTACTCGAGGGGCGTCGGATGAGCGACGGCTGTAAGGAGTGTTCTCGCATGTCCGATCACCGCGTCTCTATCGAGTGGGCCCGTGGCGCGCACGCGTTCACCTACGAAGAATATTCACGTGATCATCAATGGTACTTCGACGGCGTCGGCGCGCCGGTAGCCGCCTCGGCGGCGACCCAGTTTCTGGGTAACGGCGAACTGGTGGATCCCGAACAGGCCTTCGTCGCGTCGCTCGCCAGCTGTCACATGCTCACTTTCTTGGCCGTGGCGGCGCGACGACGGTTGGTGGTGGAGAGCTACCGGGACGACGCGGTGGGCGTACTCGCGCGAAACGGTGAGGACCGTTTGGCGCTGACCAGCGTGACCCTGCGGCCGGTCATACGGTTCGCCGATGATAGTGAAGCACCGGACCCGGCGGCCCTGCGCAGCCTGCACGAACGGGCTCACCGCGAGTGCTTCCTAGCCAACTCTGTGCTGTGCGAGATTGAGGTAGATCTATCGACGCAATGGGCGACCAGCGATGGTGCGCCGGCCCTAGACGGCGCTGACGGCTAGGCGATGGGCCGGATTGCGCTGCTCACCTGTCGCGATCTTCCCGAGCCTGATCCGGACGAAGCACTCACGCTGCAGGCCTTTCGTGCGGCGGGATACGACGCCCAGCTGCTGGCGTGGAACGCGCCCGGCGAGTCACCAGGGGCCTTCGATCTGTGCATTATCAGATCCACCTGGGACTACATTTGGCACGTCGAGGCCTTCGACGCCTTTCTGTCTGAGACGGCGCGCGTCACCCACCTGTGCAATTCCCTGGAGGCTGTGCGATGGAACGTCCACAAGCGCTACCTAGCCGCGCTGGAGGCAGCCGGCTTGCCAGTCACCCCCACCTTGCACGTGGGTCGCGGCGAGCCCCCCACGATGCATGAGTTCGCCCAGCTCGATTGGGGCTCGGTCGTGGTGAAGCCGGCAGTCTCCGGCAGCTCCTACGCCACCCGGCGCTTCGCAGCCCATGCGCACGACGAGGCACTCGCGTTTCTGCGTGATCTCACGGCGCGACGTGACGCCATGGTGCAGCCCTACATATCCACGGTGGAGCAGGGTGGGGAGCGAGCGTTAGTTTGCATCGACGGCGAGCTCAGTCATGCGATTGTCAAAACTGCACGTTTTAAAGGGGATCAGGAGCAGGTGTCGGCGGCCCACGTGCCCACCGGGCAGGAGCGTGCGTTCGTGCAACAGGCTCTGGCCTGCCTGCCGGCATCGCTACGCGAAGGCTTGCTCTACGCGCGCGTCGATGTCTTTGACGACGGAGCGGGCGGTCTGCTCTTGAGCGAGCTCGAGTTGATCGAGCCGTCGCTTTACTTCGTGCAGGCGCCAAGGGCTTTGGACGCCTTTGTGGCGGCGGTTGAGCGCCGCCTCAGGTAAGGGCCCGGCTGAACAGGTGGCTAGACGCCCGTCCAGCCGGGTTGGATGGCGGGACTGGATTACTTGAGTGAGAAGGTCACTCCCACCCACGCTGCCAGCGGTGCCCCAGGGGTGAGAAAGCGCGAATCCTCGAAGTCGTCCCCGAGCACTTCGTCGGCTTCGCCGAGCAGACCGAGCGTGGCGTATTCCTCGTCGAAGAGGTTCTCCACGGTGACGAAGATACGCGCCAGGTCACTCAGGCGATACTCACCCCGCACGTTCACCGTGGTGAAGCCGTCGAGCGTGGGCAGGATGTTCGCCTCGTCCCCGCGCAGGAAGCGCTCTGAGGAGTAGTTGATGTCCGCACCGAAGGTGAAGCGTGGCGTCACATCGTAGCTAAAGCCTGCCTTGGCCAGATGCTCCGGAATGCCCGGCAAGCGATCCCCCACCTCCACGTCGATCTGCCCGTCCTGCGCGAGGGGATTGTTGGGGCTCGACACCGCGAAATTCTCGTCGAACTCTGCTTCGAGGTAGGTGTAGTTGGCGAACCAGCTGCCGCGGCTACCAAAGTTGCCATTGAACATCACTTCCACGCCGTCTCGCGTGGTGTTGCCCACGTTGTCGAAGAAGCCCGAGTTGGTGAAGGGGCCGGCGCTGATGAAGATGATGTCGTCGCGGTTGCGCGTGTGGAAGAAGCCCACGCTCCAGTCGAGGTACCCGTTGGACCCGCGGATACCGGCTTCTATCGTGCGTGCCACCACCTGATCTAGGGGGGGATCCGCGAGGAACGCGTTCGGCAAACGGCAGGGATCGTCCGGATCGGCGCAGGTGAGCTCTACCGGCGTGGGTGCCCGGGCGGACTCGAAGTAGCCACCGTAGAGCTGGATGCCGTCCGTCACGTCGAAGGTGATGCCGCCGGCGGGGTTGAAGCGGTAGAACGAGTGATCTCCGTTCAGCGCCGTGCCAAGCTGGTCCTCGAGCACGATATTGGTGGCGTTCCACTGACCCGAGAGCAGGATGCTGACCCTGTCGCTGGGCGAGAAGGTGTTGATGAAGAACGCGCTGTAGTTCTCCGTTTCCGTTTCCAGGTCCGTGAAGGCCTCGTTCACGAAGAAGCCGCTGCCGATGGCCTGACGAGTGTCGTCCAGGGTGCCGAGCTCGGTGCTGGCATTGAAGTCGATGGCACTAGAGACGAAGTTACCGCCGATTACGAACTGATTGCCGCCGCCGTTGGCGAAGGTGCTCTCCAGAGACACCTGCAGGTTCAGGCCGTAAGTGTCTTGCTCAGTGTTGGTGCGGTTGACGGTGCCGCCGATCGTGTTGGCGTTGGCCGGGATCGGGTTGCCGTTGGCGTCGACGACGACTTCCTCTTCCTCGTCGTCATCGTCATCGCCGTCGTCATCATCGTCGTCGTCGTCGAAGTCATCGTCATCATCGAAATCGTCGTCGTCGTCACCGAACTCGTCGTCGTCGTCGTCGTCATCATCATCGTCGTCGTCGTCACCCTCGCAGATAAACCCGATGTTGTCGTCGTCGGCACACTCGCCGAAGTCGGAGTCGTCGCCGTTAAAGGATGAAATGTCGCTGCGACGGTAGTAGGCGTTCCAGCTCACCTTGGCCGCGCCGAAGGCATGAGACCCTCGGAAGTTCAGGGTGAAGAGGTTGTTCTCAGTCTGATCAGGCCGCGTGAAGATCGCTTCTCGGTCCTGGTCAGCGAGCTCGAAGGGAATCGCACCGTTACCGATCAGATCCGTGTCCGCCCAGGTGATGTCGGCGTCCAGCGTGCTGTTGTCGCCTTGCCAGGACACGTTGGCAAAGACTCGGGCAGCTTCAGATGGCGAGAAATCGCGCCAGCCGCTTTCTTCGAAGTAGGAGCCGTTGATGTAGAAGCTTACATCCTTGTCGTCAGTGAACGCGCGGCCCGTTTCGAAGTCCGCGGTTACCCGGCCCCAAGCGCCTGCGCCAGCCTCGACGTTGGTGCCGGGGTTGGTGAAGCCGTTCTTCGTGCGGATGGCGATGGCGCCGCCGAGGCTATTGAGCCCGAACACGGGATAGGCGCCGGGAATCAAGTCGATGCTGGCTACCGCGGATTCGGGCATCAGCGCCCAGTTCACCGTGTCACCGAATGGTTCGTTTAGGCGGACGCCGTCCTGGTAAACAGCCAGCCCCTGGGGTAAGCCAAGTAGGGGAGAGGCGGTGTAGCCGCGGAACTGGATGTCCGGCTGTAGTGGGTTCGTCGTGCCTTCGTTGACGAAGACACCGGCGAAGTTGCGATTGAGGTAGGCACTCAGGTCAAGCAAGTGCTGTGCCTGGATGTCCTCATCTGTGGCGCTGCGGACGTTCGACGGCAGCTTGTCGCGGTCTAGCCCATCGGCGCCGAGGGGCGTAATGCCAATGACCTCCACTTCCTCGTCGACGTCAGCGTCCTGTCCAACGGCCGTGTGCCCAGCCAGATTGACCGCGAGCATGAGACCCAAGGCCACTACCCCAGGGCGCAGTCGGCCCGCTCTCGTCCGTGTCGTATTTATCATTCCTACCCTCAAGGTCATCGCCAAGTCGTTGTCGGAGCCCCAAACTCCTGAACTAAAACTCGGTAAAACAGTGGCATAGGATAGGCGCTATTACCCCTGCTGGAGGCTCCCCTCTGGACGAGTCGGGAAAAAATCCTGCTGCGACGCGTCAATCTACGGCAGTGGAATTCGGAACCTCTGGTGAGTCCACAACCCCTTGACTTACCGCGAAATAAACGAGCTCGGTCCGGTTCTGTACACCGAGTTTCTTGCGAATCTGCGTGGCATAGTTGGCGACAGTTTTTTCGCTCAGGCGCAAGCGCTGACCGATCTCCGAGTTGCCGTGGCCTTCCGCCAGCAGGCGAAAAATGCTGAACTCACGTGGCGAAAGGGCGTCGATCGCCGCACGTTGGTCGCTCGCCGGGGTGATATCGCCGAGCCGCGGATCCAGGAATTTTCCTCCGCAGACCACCTGGCGGACCGCTTCGACGAGCAACTCGGGAGCACCTCCCTTGGTCACGTAGCCCTTCACGCCCACGCTGAGTGCCTGGTGGACGAAGGCGGATTCCTCGTGCATCGAGAACACGATGATGCGAGCCTTCGCGTCTCGCATGAGGATTCGTCGCGCCGCTTCCAAGCCGCTGATCCCCGGTAGCGATACGTCCATTACCACCACGTCCGGTTGCTCCTCCACGTAGCGTTGGCAGGCCAGCTCGCCTGTGTCCGCTTCCGCGATGAGGGCCATGTCTGGCGCATCCGCCAGCAGTACGCGATAGCCCGCGCGCACCACCGCGTGGTCATCGACTAGTAGCACACGCACGGTCTTCGGTAGGGGGTTCATCATGCCGGTGTCACGGTCTGCATAAGTGGCGAGCGGCGGCTCGCGGGTTCTGCTTCGTGGGTGAGCGATTCACCATGGGGGATTCGTGCGTAGACGATTGTGCCCCCATCGTCGTGTTGCCGATCCAAGGTCAGCGTGCCGCCGAGGGATTCTATTCGCTCGCGCATCCCCACCAACCCGAGGCCCTTGCGTAAGGTCGCGGGGGTGATGCCGACGCCGTCGTCGCCCACGAGCACGGTCAGTTCGTTTTCATCGATGGCGATATGCACATCAACCCTGGTGGCGCCCGCATGTCGTGCCACGTTGGTGAGCGCTTCCTGCACGATGCGATAGATCTTGATCGTTACGTCTTCGTGCAAGTCAGCCAGCTCCCCATTGATGGTAAGCTGAGTCATCGCGCCATGGTGTCTGTCGCTCCAATCCTCCACCAGCTTCTCGATGGAAGCGCGCAGCCCTAAATCATCGAGGGCAGCGGGTCGAAGCTCGCTCATAAGGCGGCGCACTACCGAATACATTTGATCGCTCACATCGCATATTGTAGACGTGCGCTCAGTAACCGCTGTCGCATCGCCCGCGCGCTGGCGCGTGGAGACCGCCAGCGCTTTGATCGCGGAGATGGCCTGGCCGAGCTCGTCGTGTAGCTCCTGGGCCAGGTGGCGACGCTCCGCCTCCTGGATGGCCAGCGCCTGGCGACTCAGCTCCTGGTTCTCCTCGGCCTGCTCGGACAGCGTGGTGGCGACGTGGTTCAGGCGGTCTGAGATGCGCTGCAACTCGGGTAGGTCGAAGCGCTGTACACGAGTGGAGTAGTCGCCTTGCTCGAGGCGATCTAGGGCGCGTAGCACCTTGTCCACGGGACGTAGGGCGCGATGGCTCATCCAACCCGTAAGTAGCATTACGAGGAAGGCGAAGCTCACCAGTAGGGCGAAGGTGGCCCGCGACTCCTTCCATGCCTCATCGACTTCATCGCCGGGGCGTGGGCGCAGGGCGATACCGACGCGACGACCCTGAAGGGCGAGCTGGTAGCGGTACTCGACGGGCTCCGGTTCGACCAGGCGAGCAAACCAGCGCGGCGCGGATCCCTCAATGCCCATGCCGGCAGGGACAAAGGGCTGCATGCCATCGTTTCGAACCAGGCCGATGTCCACGTGACGCACATCACGCAAGCGCGACACGCGGGCGATCAATGCTGAGACCACGGCGTTGTCGCTCGGCAGCGCAGCTGCCTGGGATTCAGCGCTTAGATCCGCCCCAGCGCCGGACAGCGCCTCGAGGAGCTGTAGGGTCAGCGTGAGGGCCGAGTCGGTCTCTTCGGCGACCGATTCCCTCGCCTGCGTCAGAATTAGGCTGACGGCGCCACCGAGGAGCAGGAGCAGCGCCAGGGCCACCATCAGATTGAGGCGAAAGGCGAGGTTCATTGCTGCTGAGGGGGGGCGACGGCCGACGGTGCGGCCGAATGGTGGGAGGCGACAGGCTCCGCGTTGTCCTCATCGACCAAGCGTCTTAAGAGGGTCAGTGCGTCCTGGCGCACCAGCGTGCTCCAGAGAATTGGCAGCGGGGCCGTCATATCCAGCCCGTCTTCGCCGAGGCGCTCGAGCAAGCGACCGCGAAAGGCCTTCCGCTGGGATCGAGCGGCGGCGTGCGAGTCGATGGTCACGACTGGCTCGGCATCTTGAGAGGCACGCAGGTAGGCCGGGCGCGTCTGCCACAAGCCCGTGCTCTGTAGGGGTAGTTCGTCCGTGGGTAAGGCCATGGCCGACAGCGTCTCCGCCTGATACTTCGCCGCCGCGATGCGGTCTGCGGACATCGGCCAGTACTCGAAGCGCTCGCCGTAGCGGCCGTTGGTCAGGGAGGCGGGCAAGGCGATATCGGGCGTGACGCCATTTAGCTGAGTGCTCTCGCCGTTAACCCGAAAGAACTTGGCGGTGGTGAGGGACACCCGGCCGACGGCCTGGGCGAAGCCATCGGCGTTGCGCAGGTCGAAGGGCTCTTGGACCGAACCTTTGCCGTAGGTGAGTTCGCCGATCACAGTGGCGCGCTCGTAGTCTTGGAGGGCGGCGGCGACGATCTCCGAGGCGGACGCTGCATAGCGGTCGACGAGCACGGCCAAGGGGCCCTTCCAGGCCCGTCCCGGCTGGTCGTCGTCGAATACCTCCACGCCGCCATTAGCGTGTCGAACGCGCACCACCGGCCCCTCATCGATGAACAGGCCAACCATGCGTACCGCTTCGATCAGTGCGCCGCCACCGTTGCCGCGCAGGTCGAGGAGTATCGCACCGAGGGAAGGGGCATCGCGCCGCAAGCGCACGAGGGCTTTGGCCACGTCAGAGGCTGCACTGTCGTAGTTCGTTTCCCCGCGACCCAACCCCGCATAGTCTACGTAGAAAGCGGGCACCCGAATGATGCCAATTGGCATTCCGTCGACCTTCACAAGTTCCGCCGACACGCGACTGCGATCGAGTACGATACGGTCGCGCATCAGGCTGACGCGGGCAGGCAAAGAG
Source organism: Pseudomonadota bacterium (assembly GCA_039193195.1). NCBI lineage: Bacteria > Pseudomonadati > Pseudomonadota > Pseudomonadota bacterium. The sequence goes on along the minus strand of JBCCWS010000024.1, from coordinate 68,289 downwards.
GACTCCTCCGCCCCCCGTGGTAGCACCTCGAGCGTAACCTCGGAGCCGCGAGGCCCGCGGATGACGTTCGCCACTTCCTCTATCGCCCAGCCGACGACGTCGAGTGTCGCGGCCGGGTTTTCACTGTCCGTGACCGAGAGAATGCGGTCCCCGGCGTTCAGTAGGCCGCTTCGTTCTGCCGCGCCGCCGCCGAGCAGCCGTTGTAGCTGGATGTAGTCGCCATCGAAGGCCAGGGTGGCGCCAATGCCGAACAGATCGCGTGGAGCGGGCCGTCCCCCGCGCGCGCGGCGCGGGGGGGATCGGTAGCCCGAATGGGGATCGAGGGCGGCGAGCATTGCATCGAGGAACAGTTCCAGTTCTTCCATCGGTGTGCGTGCCGCGGCGCGCTCCGCGAGCCGTCGGTAGCGTTCGACCACCACCGCATCGGCCTGTCCAGGAGACTGACCGTTCGCGAGCAACCAGGCGAGCTCCTGCGCTCGCCTGGCGGTCCAAAGTTGATGCGCTTGCTCAGCGGCGGTCGCTTTAGGCTCCTGACGGGCGGCGCCTTCCTTGCCCAGCTCACGCACCCAGGCGGCACGTTGCACTAGGCGGTCGCGCTGGCGAGCGGCAAGTGCGTGGACAGCGTGCAGATCACCACTGGCGAGGGCCTCGGCGACGGCCTGATCGTCGAGCAGCGCCAAGTCCTCTTCCAGCAACAGGTCGCCCCGGGCGTCGAGTTGGCGGATAAAGGCCTCGCGGGTCCGGCGCAAGTGCTCCTTGACGACAGCAGCGTCCAAGCGGTCGCCAAGGTAGTGGTTGTCGCGTGCCAGCGACACCACCGCGCGTACCGTATCGACCGCGATCGGATCAACTCTCGGGGTGTCCTCGGCGATCGTGCAAACCCAAGCACCGGAGGCGAAAGCGACCAGTGCAAGGTGGGTCAGGGCGCGCCTGGGCGTGCGGCAGAACATGCGTCCCTCGGGTCCGTCGACATAACGCTGTCGGCGTCGGGTCGAGCGTTTACAATGGGTGAACAGAATAAGCCACGGTAGCACCAGCCATGTGATGGATCGAATGCCGTGCATACCTGAGAACGCGGCCCAAGCCGGAAGCGGGAACTGCGACCTTGCGTCGCAGCGATCACAGGGGATACTTTCCATCCTGTCTCGTCAGGATGTTGCTTCGCGGCATCAAGCCGCCCACCAGGATTACAACAATCGGCGGCGCCTGCGATTGCGCCCTGACACTCTCAGACCAAGCTCGAGGCTCAGCGTTTGCTAAACCAAGAAAAAGAAACGGCCGCCGCTCCCTGGCCGTCGATGCGCGATGACCTGCAGATAACGCGGGCGCGCGTCGCCGACGGCGGTGGGTTCCTGGTCACCGATCTCGCCAGCGGCGAGCTGTTCGAGTTTAGTCAGGAAGACTACTTCCTTCTTCGCTGTATGGACGGGCGCTCCGGCGCGGAAATGACGATCCATCTGTTCGAGCAGCGCTTCGGCCAGCGCATCACGCCGGAGCAGCTGCGTCTGTTCATCGCCATGGTGGACGAGTGGGGCTTGCTGCGAAACGGCGGCGCCTGGGTGGATCGTACGATCGATGGTCAGACCGTCCCCGACAGCCCGGCACTCGAGATGGATCCCGATGCGGTAGTGCCCGTCGGCGCTGGCGCAGAGCGGGGCGGGCGTCGTCGCGGTGGCGCCGGTGGCCCGCGCGGGCGAGCCCGGCCTATAGCATCGGCGGACGACGCGAGCGGGGCGGATTATGAAGCCATGCTCCGCAGCGAGGTCTCAGGCGATGGCCTCGACGAGGACGAACTGGCCGGCATGCTCGGTGATGACTTCGGTCTCGGCGGCGGCCCGGGCGGCCGGCGCCGCGGCCGCGGTCGCGGTGCTCGGGGTGGCATGGGGGGAGCCGCGTCGCTAGAGGGGGGCGGTGGCTTCGGGGGCGGCGGACGCTTCGGCGGCGGCGCGCGGGCTGGTGCCTTCGGCGGTGGCGGCGGCGGGCCCGGTGATGGCGACGGTGGCGCCTACGAGATTCCCCTAGGGCCCGGTGCTGCGAAGGAGGGCGATGGTCCCTGGGCGGCCTTCGAGGCGGACGAGAAACGTATAGCGTTCACGCTGTTCCGCCCTCAGGGCCTGTTCCGTTTCATCGCCTCCACGCTGATGCCCTTCCGGATCATCTTCATGCTGCTGCCCCTGATCGCTGGCATCGGTTTGGCGACAGTGCTCAGCAACTACGACGTATTCGCGCAGGATGTGGCACGCGAGCGCGGCGGCATTCCCCTGGTGCTGCGCCTGATCTTTAGCTTCCTGACGGTAAATCTAGTTACCGAGATCTCTCGCGGGGTGATTGGCGCCGGCTTGGGCGGCGAAGCCTACAAGTTCGGTATTCGGATGTTCCTTGGGCTGATCCCGCGGTTCTACACGGCCGTACGTGGAATCTCCTGGTTCACGCGACGGGACATACTGTGGCTCTACGGTGGCCCGATCCTGGCGCGGCTCGTGCTCTTCGGCATCGGGGTAGTGACTTGGTGGGGCACGCGCGGCGACGGTACGTTGATCTCGACCGGCGCTATCTTGCTCTCGGTGGTCTCCGTGATCTCCTTGATCTTCAGCTCCAACCCGCTCGCCCGTAACAACGACGGGTATCACGTGCTGGCCGCGATTCTGCAGATTCCGGATCTGCGCAAGCGCGCCAACCGTGCGCTGATGGCGAAGATTCGCGGTAAGAAGGTCCCCGGCGAGGAGACTGATCCTGACTCCGAGCGTGCCCTTCGTGCCTACGCGGCGGGCTCCATGCTCTTCGTACTCATCGTCATCGGGATCGTGCTGTTCATCGCGGCACAATGGCTCGAGACCGAGTATCAGGGCACGGGCGTCGCTATCTTCCTCGCCTTGATGCTCTACATCGTGCTGCACCTTCGCGGGCAGATTCGCCAGCAGAAGGCGCGTGTTGAGGAGTGGAAAGCGGAACAGCGCGCTGAGCGCGTTCGCTCGGCGCTCGCCCAGCGTCGCGGTGGCGGGGTCCCCGCGCTGCCGGGCCCGATGATGGGGGGCGGCGGAGCCGCGCCCGGCGCAGTGCCAGGCGGTGCCGGTGCTGTCAGCGCACCAGGGGCGGGCGCAGCAGCGGCCGGCGGCGGCGGGCGATCGGATAGTAAGCCGAAGTCCAACCCGCTGGTAGGCTGGATACTGATCGCCGTGCTCGGCGTGATCGCTGTTCTGCCCTACAACATTCAGCCCGGCGGGCCTGTGCGGATCATGCCGTCGCAACAGCGCGACGTGCATTCGGAGATCTCGGGCATTGTCGAGGAAGTGTACGTGAGCGGCGGTCAGTACGTGGCTGCAGAAGAGATTATCGCCCGCATCACTAACGCCGAAGAACAACGTAAGGTATCGACCACCAATGCCAGCATTGCCGAGCAGCAAGCAGTGCTCGAGGAGTTGATCGCACGACCTCGTCCGGAAGACGTGCGCCTGGCTCGCCAGGAGCTAGAGACCGCGCGCGTGCAGCTGCAATTCAGCGCAGAAGAGGTGGATCGCCTCAAAAAACTCAGCGATGAGGGCTTTGTCTCCAAAGACGAGTATCAGGAGGCGGTGAAGAAGCGCGACGTCGATCGGGCGCAGGTCGCCGAGGAAGAGGCCAACCTGACTCGTGTGAGTACGCCTGCGCACCCGAAGGAGATCGAGGCCGCGGAGGCACGTCTTTCCGGCCTGCGGGAAGAACTCTCCTACTACCAGGGGCAGCTCGAACGTACGGAACTGCGTATGCCCTTCGATGGCCGAGTGGTCACCCTGAATCTCGAGGACAAGGAAGGCAGGTTCCTAGATAAGGGCGAGTTCTTCGCCACGGTCGAGAATGCCGAGTCCGTCCGCGTCCAGTTCAAGATCCCCCAGTCCGACGTCTCTGAGATCGGCGTAGGGGGCTCGACCTTGGTGAAGTTCTACTCGTATCCGAATCGCACCTTCGAGGGTGAGATCGTGGATATCTCTACGGCCGTGGAGGAGGAAGAAGCGGGTGAGGTGGTGATCGTTACCACGGTGATCCCGAACGAGGACGGCCTGCTCAAGACGGGCATGACGGGTTTCGGCAAGGTGCAGGGAGAGCAGAAGACGGTGATCGAGGCCTTCTCCCGAGCCATCGTGCGGTTTTTCCTAGTCGAAATGTGGTCCTGGCTCCCCTGATGCGGGCTCAGGGTGCGAGGTCCTGTGTTGTCGGGCCGCCGCGAAATGCTCGCGCCGCGGGCGTGGCGCTCTGACCTGTCCAAACTGCCAAAGCGGCCGCGGGGCGCAGGCGCGTGCGCCGCGCCGCGCCTCCTTGCGCAGGCCGTGAGGATTGCGCTAGTGCCGGTCCTGCCTGCACCTGGCGGCAAAGCTAGCTGGGCGGCGGATACGCTCAGCTGTTCGCTCCTGACTTCTACTCCGCTCGAGACCCTCAGCGAGTCCGTAGCGGCAGTCTCGGAGTAGCTTCAGTCAGCCTGGCGGAGCTTAGCGGGTTCTCCCTTGGTGCCCGCGCCCCTAGCCTTTGCGCCTTTTCTTTGCCTTGAACGGGGCGATGACCGGGTTCATCAGGTAGGTGTCGCGCGGCATGGCGAGCAGGTAGGCGATGAATTCGCCGACGCGCTCAGCGGGCAAGGTCTGAGCGGGCTTCAGGGCACCGGGTCCGTTCTGGTCCCACAGCGGTGTAGCAACAGCGTCGGGCAGAACAGTCTGCACTCGAATGCCGTAGCGGCTGACCTCTTCCGCCAGCGATTCAGTCAGCCCCACGATGCCGAATTTGCTCGCGCAGTACGAGCCGTCGAAAGGGCGCCCCTTGAGACCAGAGGTGGAGGAGATGTTGATGATGTCACCTTCGCGCTGTTCCATCATCGCTGGCAGTACGGCGCGGTTACTGAGGAACGTGCCGGTAAGGTTGGTCTCGACGATGGTGTTCCATGCCTCAAGGGTGGTGTCTGCGACGGTCTTCAGCTCGCTTCCCACGCGCAAGATGCCCGCGCAGGCGACGAGGGCATCGATTCGCTCGAAGCGAGCGATGGTTTGCTCGGCCATCCGCTGCATGTCGGCCTCGTCTCGAATGCTGGCCGCCATGGTGAGCAGGTTGGACTCGCTGACACCCGCGCCTAGGAGTTCGCCCTTCACTTCGTTGAGGCCGTCATCGCGCAGATCTACGAGTGCTAAACGGGCCCCTTGGGAGGCGCAGATGTGAGCGCACGCGCGGCCAATGCCGCTGCCGGCGCCGGTGATGATGACGACTCGATCGCTCAGGGGATGACTCATAGCGGGCTCCGTGATCATTGCTATTGTTGGGTGGCGGGCGGGCGCTGCTTGGCGGCAGCTTGCTCGAAGTAGCCACGAAACGGCAATAGGTGGGGGTGCACCAGCACACCGTCGACTGGGTGTCGGGCCAGGAACACCACCGCGTCTGCAAAGTGCTCGGCCTTTACGGCGCCGCCGAAGGGTCGTGCCAAAATGGTCTGATCCACCAGCGGCGTTTCGACCGGGCCGGGGAAAATGACCTGGGCGCGGACACCGTGGCGCTCTTCCTCTTGAGCGATCACTTCCGTTAGGCCGACCATGCCGAACTTCGAGGCGCAGTACGCGGGGCCGAAGGGGGTGCCACGCAGTCCTTGCGGGGTTGTAGATGAGCCGACATTGATGATCTGGCCGCGTCCCTGCGCGCGCATGGTCGGCAGTACCGCGCGGTTGCTCAAGAAGATGCCGCGCAGGTTGACGTTGATCACCTCCTCCCACTCGCTGAGGGGCAACTCGGCGGTGGGGTGGGGCATTACACGCTTTGTGTCTGCTCGCTTGCCCAGGCCGGCACTGGCCACGAGGAGGTCGATGCGTCCGAAGGCGTCCACGGTTCGGTCCGCCATGGCCCGCATGTCCACATCTTTGGCGACGTTGAAGGGCAGGCCTAGGGGTTCAAAGGGCTGGCGCGCCTGCGCGCTCGCTGCGCCAATCAGGGTGAGGCTTTGGGTGAGTCGCTCCATGGAGCGACCGACGACGGCGACTCTCCAGCCGTCTGTCGCTAAGGCGACCGCCACCGCCTGGCCGATCCCGCTGCTGCCACCGGTGACCACAGCAACGGGTGCCTCGGCGCTGTCGATCATCGTAGGCCGGTTTGGCGAGCGCGAGCGGCGATCGCAGCCGCGCGTTTGCGTCCGACCGGCAGGGCTTGGGCTGCGCTTGCACCCGGATGCTCACGCAGGAAGTGATCCAGCAGCTTCACAAAGCGTCGTGGTTTGACCGCTGGGTGAAAGTGGCCGGCTTCCGGCACGATGGCGACGTGCGTACGCGGAATGAGCTTCTCAAGCTGTCGACAGGATGGAATGCAGTGCGAGAGCGCGCCGTACATGGCGAGGGTCGGCACGCGGATTCGCGCGATGGCCTCCCGGGTCAGCGGCTGTTCATCGGCGAATTCCGCCTTGGCGCTCGTCTGCTCCATGAGTTCCGTCCAGCGCGCGGCTCCCTTACGCCCCATGTCGCGACGGCGTAGGGAGGGGGCGCCTTTGCCGGCGCCGCGTGCGCCGGCGGCCGCCGCGCGACGCGCTGCGCGCTTCTTGTTCAGCGGCGCCGGGAGCTGCGTGTCCTCGGTGAGGGCTGCCGGGGAGCCACTGGCGAGGGCGCCGTGAGCGAAGCCGGAAGACAGGTCGTTAAAGTGCTTCAGCAGCTCGAAGGTGATGATTTCCTCGTCGTCGGGAAGCCCTCGGTGACCCATATCCACGAGTTCGCGCTTCCACCGAGGCCAGTGCGGCCACTCGCGCAGACGCATCGGGCCCTGCAGGCACTTCGCCTGAGTATCGGCGATCGTGAGCGTCGCTTGGCGGTGCGGCGCGAGTACGGCGTGGGCTAGGGCCACGCGAGCGCCGAAGCTGTGACCGACGATGTGGGCCCTCTCGATCTCCAGGTGATCGAGCAGGCCATTGAGGTCCTCTACCATGTGCGGCAGCAGGTAATCGTGGCGAGGCATGTCGCTCCCGCCGTGTCCGCGCAGGTCGTAGCAGACGATATGGTAGTCGCGTGCCAACACGCGCCCTACGCTCATGAACCAGAAAGCGAGGTTGGCGCCCAGACCGTGGATTAGCACAATGGTCTCGCCAGCACCTGCGCGCTGGAAATGGATGGTGGGCTGGTTGCCGACGACCAGGTTGGGCATCACGTACTCTCTGCTGAGCGCGCCTTAGGGGCGACGCCGGGCTGGTGGCGGTCCCGCGCCCGTCGGGAACCCCGCCGAGGGCTAGACCTCACCTACGTGCACGCAGGCTCCTCGAGACCGACCCGAGGCCCGGTGCGCGCAGCGACGGCGCTGCCGGAAGCCAGTCGGCGCAGCGCCCCGGCCATCGGCCGGGGCACTGCGAACGATCAGCTGGCGAGCTTGTCGCGTAAGAACCCGGCGATCTCCTGGATCGTCAGGTCGTCGACGTAGTCCCCATCGCGCATGAACAGCTGCTCGAAGGGCAGGCCGCTCTGCTCAAAGTGCTGCTCTAGATGTACGGCGAGCTGTACGATATCGATCGATTCGAACTCGAGATCTCCCATCAGGCTGGTGCCCGGCGAGATGGCAGAAACGTTGTCCAGGTCCCAGTCGGACACCATTTCGTTGATCACTGAGATGACGCCATTCTCGACGTCGTCGCTGCCCTGTGCTGCGGTCATTTCGTTGTTTGACATAGTCCTTAGAACTCAAGGAGTGATGGGTTTGAACGCGTGCTGACGGGCTTGTCGCGCGGTAACGACAACGGGCCGTCCGCAAGACTTCCTATCGCAGTGCATCGCGAATCATCCACGCTCGGATTTGGGTTGTCAACGAATCAGTTCGCACAAAAACGAGTGCGACAAAAACGCTCATAAACTCGCAAAGAGTCGCTCATTAACAACGAGTTAACACGACGTAAGGCCGTGTGATAGCTCTACTACGAACTCGTGCGGAAAACGCGATCAGTGCAATTGACGTGGCGCAGCAGAGCGCGCACACTCACTTTCCTTCACCGCCGAACTACAAGCGCTCCGGACGGTGTGTGCGGCTCCACGCACGGCCGTTCGGGAGGCAACATAAACGAATAGAGGTCAATTGGATGGCTACTTCTTCCTCGGGAGAGTGGACTCCCAAGGCCCGACGACTCGGTCGCGGCGTCAAAGCGCATATGGAGCTCGGCAAGGCTCATATGCAGGCGGAGCGCTACGACGACGCCCTGGCCGAGTACGAAGCGGTCATCGAGCAGAATCCAAACCTTGCCCCGGCGCACGTCGCCATCGGCAACGTCTACTACAAGCAAGGCAACTTCGAGGGTGCGCTCAAGCACTATCAGTCAGCCGTCACCATCGACGAGAAGCTCGCACCGGCCCATATGCTGAGCGGCAATGCGCGACTCAAGCTTGGGGACTCCGCCGGTGCCCTCGGCGAGTACGAGCAAGCGCTCAAGCTCGACCCGAAGCTCACCAGCGCGCAGGTGCGCGCAGGTCAGCTATATGCAAAGGAAGAGCGCTACGAGCCTGCAGAAAAGGCCCTGCGCGAGGCGCTGCGCCTCAACCCACAACTGACTGCTGCCCGCCTGCTGATTGCCAACATCAAGCAGAAACAGGGCGAGGATGAAGCGGCAATCGGCGAGCTGCAGCACGCTGTGCGCAGCAAGGCCGACCTCTGGGCTGGGCACTACCAGCTCGGTCGCCTGCACATGAAGAAGTCTGATCACGGGGCCGCTCGAGACGCCTTTGAGCACGTGGTCAAGCTGCAGGCGGACAACCCGTTAGGGCATTTCTGGCTCGGTATGGCACAACGCGAACTCGGCGACAACGCTGCCGCTGAGCAGGCGCTGCGCGAGGCGGTACGATTGAACCCTCAGATGCCTGCCGCAAAGATGCAGCTCGCCCGCACGCTGCAGTCGAGTGAGAAGTACGACGAGGCCCTGTCGCTGTTGAGGCAGATGGTCAAACATAAGAGCGACTCCGTCACCATCCATGTCATGATCGGGGACGTCCACTTTGCGCAGGGGCATCACCAGGAAGCCGTAGAAGAATATGAAGCGGCCATGCTGCACGGCGAAGACCTGGCGGAGAAGTACCCCGAGTTAGAGAAGGTCAAATCGTCATCGCGAGATGTGAAGGCGAAAGCGCAGGCCTACCGGGATGCCTTCGCAAAGGTCACCGCCGAACGCGTGGAAGACCGCGAACAGTCCCGAGAAAAGCCGCAGCAAAAGCGTCGCAAGCGGCGCGCGCTACGCCTTCGCAAGCGCGGTGGTGCTGGCAGCTAGGTCTGCGCAACGAACAAGAAACAACAACAACCAGGTGAGCGGGTGAGCGGTGCGTCGGCTTCGGCGCAGCTTCAGGAACTGCGACAGGTGACGGCGACGCTGCGGGTACCCCGTCGCGTAGGATCGACGCAACAGGGCGAGATTGTCCGCGTACATCGGCTAGATTCACGAACGAACCGATACGCCCACGCAGCCCACTCGAGACGACAGAGATCGACGGTGGCGGCCTGGTGACTGAAGCGTCAACCCATACCTCGTGCCGATGTCCGCCGCGACCGGGTGGTGGCACGAGCAGGCAGCCCCGGGGGCGGTCTCGGCGCTCACACAGCTAACGCCGGCGGCGCGCCGCTGACATACGACAACGCCAGGAGCACATACCCATGGCAGAGACCAATGCGAACGAGTCGGCGGATCAGCGCCGCGAGAAACTGAAAGCTTTGCGCGAGCGGCGCGGCCCCGGGAACCGCAAGCCCGCTGCGGCAGGCCCTGGTGCTGGGGCTGGCGGTGGCGAGGGCGGTGATCGTCGCGCGAAGCTGCGCCAAATCATGCAACAGCGCGCCGACGGCGGCGCCAAAGCCGGCGCCAAGGCCGGCGCCAAGATGGGCAAAATGGGCGGCAAGATGGGGGCCAAGGCTGGCGGTAAGATGGGCGCGAAAGCCGGCGGCGACAAGCGCGCCAAGCTCATGAAGGCCATGAAGAACCCTCAGCAGCGAGAGAAGCTCATGGAGCGCTTCCCGCAGCTGCGCGAGAAGATGGGCGGCGCTGGCGCCAAGGGTGGAAAAGGTGCCAAGGGTGCGAAAGCGGCCCGCCGCGGTGGAGCGGCCGGCGGCGGCGACAACCCTGCCTTAGGCCGCCAGGTAAAGGCCCTCGAAGGTCGCGTGGCTGAGCTCGAGCGCGAACTGAAGAAGGTTCGCGTCGACGATCCGAAGAAGCCTAACAGCGCAAAATAAGAGAACAAAAAGACTCCCGATCGACGGGGTGAGTTGAGCATGTCCGGAGACAGCCGAATGGACGAACAGACGCGAGCGGAAGCGCAGTCCCCGCGCGGAAGGCGGCAACAACGGCCAGCCGATGTTGCCATCATCGGAATCGGTGCGGCGCTGCCCGGTGCGCGCAGCGCGCGGGAGTACTGGGAGAACATCCTCGATCGCGTAGACGCGATCACCGAGATCCCCCCTCACCGCTGGGACTGGCGACTGTACTTCGATGCAGATCGCAACGCGCCGGACAAGATTTACTCCAAGTGGGGCGGCTTCCTGCCGGACATGCCCTTCGATCCTCTCAAGTACGGCATTCCGCCGAACGCCATCAAGGCCGTCGATCCGCTTCAGCTCATGACTCTTGAGGTGGTACGTCAGGCCCTCGAGGACGCTGGCTACGGTGAGCGTGAATTCGACCGCGAGCGGGCGTCGATCATTCTCGGCGCGAGCGGCGGCGCCGGTGATGTGGGCGCTCAGTATGCCGTCCGGTCAGAGCTGCCGCGATTCGCGGGCGCGCTCGATGGTGAAACTGCCCAGCGCCTGCCGAGTTGGACCGAGGACAGCTTCGCGGGAATCTTGCTGAACGTGGCTGCCGGCCGCGCCGCGAATCGCTTTGACTTCGGTGGCCTGAACTACATCGTCGATTCTGCCTGCGCCTCTTCGCTCACGGCCGTCTATCAGGCGGTGAGCGAACTAGAGGCGGGCCGCAGCGACCTTGCTGTCGCCGGCGGCGTCGACACGGTGCAAGGTCCGTTCGGATACCTGTGTTTCTCGAAAACTCAGGCGCTAAGTCCGCGCGGGCGCTGTCGTACCTTCGACACGTCTGCTGATGGCATCGTCATCTCCGAGGGGATCGCGATGCTCGTGCTCAAGCGCGTCGAGGACGCGGAGCGCGACGGCGACCGGATCTACGCTGTGATCAAGGGCGTAGGGGGATCGAGTGACGGTCGCGCGCGCAGCATGACGGCACCGCACCCGGACGGTCAGATCCGCGCCCTAGAGCGCGCCTACGACGCAGCCGGTTACTCCCCGCAGAGCGTCGGACTATTTGAAGCCCACGGCACGGGTACCGTCGCCGGCGATACGGCTGAGCTTGAAACCGTGACCCGCTTGCTCGGCGAGCACGGGGCCAAGCCGAAGCAATCCGTGATCGGTTCGGTCAAAACCATGATCGGGCACACCAAAGCCTCGGCCGGCGTCGCCGGGCTGATCAAGACCTCCCTCGCCCTGTATCACAAGGTGCTTCCTCCGCATGCGAATGTGGAGAAGGCCAACTCCCGCATCGCGGATGCCGATAGCCCCTTGACCATCGTCGATCAAGCGCAGCCTTGGGTGAGCGATGGGCCGCGACGGGCTGGGGTCAGCGCGTTTGGATTTGGTGGCACCAACTTCCACGTCACCCTCGAGGAGCACGCAGCGGAGCGACCTGCGCACGAGGGGGCAGCCCTTCGCGACGCGTGGCCCGCGGAGCTACTGATCTTCTCAGGTTCTGGCGTGCACGAAGTGGGCGAGCGCATCGAGCAGGTGGCGGCACAGCTCGAAGCCGGTGCCCAGCCGACCCTGCGTGACCTGGCTTACTCGCTCGCTCGTCAGTACACGCCAGGCGATCGAGTGGCGACCCTCGTCGCACGGGCCGGCGACGATCTGCCTACTTTCCTACGTATGCTGCTGGCGCATGTTCGAGCCCCCGAGCGGGCCCCGTTGCCGCCGCAGGCTGCGTTCACGGCCAGCCCGCTCGCTGGTCGCGGTCAGTTAGCGGTTATGTTCGCCGGCCAAGGGTCGCAGTACCCGAACATGTTGCGCGAGGTGGCGCTTGCCTTCCCGGAGATCGCGCAGGTTCTCAAGGGTGCGGATCAATGGCTCGCCGACGAGATCGAGCGGGCGGTGCCCGGCAGCCGCTTGTCGCGGCTCATCTACACGCAAGCCTTGTTGTCGCCGCAGGAGGAGCAGGAGGCGGTCGGCACCCTGATGCGTCCGGAGATCGCCCAGCCGGCTCTAGGCGTGGTCGAGGCGGGTCTGTGGCAACTTCTACAGCGCTTCGGCCTCAAACCCGATATGGCGGCCGGTCACAGCTACGGCGAGTACGCCGCCCTCTACGCGGCTGGCGTTGTCGATCTCGAGTCCTTTATCCGCCTCTCCGAAGCCCGTGGTCGCTTTATTGTCGAGGCCGCGAAAGGGCGCGATCTCGGCACCATGGCGGCCGTGCAGGCTGACAGGGGCGATGTCGAGCAGATCGCCCAGGATTACACCGACGTCCTGGTGGCTAATCACAACGCGCCCAAGCAGAGCATCCTCTCAGGTTCGCGTGAGTCGATTGGCGCCGCCGTCGAGCGCTTGCTCGAGGCAGGCTTCGACGCTAAGCCGCTCAAAGTGGGGGCGGCCTTCCATTCGCCCTTTGTCTCGCCGGCCGCTACCGAACTGGCCAACTTCATGGCGCAGGTACCGTTCCGCGTGCCGGATTTCCCCGTTTACTCGAACACCACTGCGAGGCCGCACGAGCGCAGCCCCGAGGGTATTCGCCGGATCCTCGCGGAGCACCTCGGCTCACCGGTTGAGTTCGTGGCCGAGGTTGAGGCCATGTACCGGGATGGCGCACGGGTCTTCGTCGGTCTGGGACCAAAGAACGTGCAGGCGAGCTTAATCGATCAGATCCTCGAGGGTCGCGAGCATTGCGTTGTGCGTATCGATGATCACGAGGGTGGTCTGAAAGGATTGGTGCAGGGTGTTGGTACCTTGCTTACCCAGGGCGTTAAGCTGGATGTTAGCCCGCTGTTCGCACAGCGAGAGTGCCGCGAGATCGATCTAGCGAACCTCGCGTCTGCATCGCGCGAGCAGGAGATTGGGCCGCACATCTGGATGCTCAACGGCAGTGCCGCACGCCGCGCCCTCGACGCGCCGCGCCAGCCGCTGACCGTTGAGGAAGTCGCCGATCGCCAATCAGCGCTCAGCTCGAGCTCGCCTCCAGTCATGACAGGCACGTCCGCCGCGTCGGCGCCGGCGCCGAGCACGACTGCCCCCACGCCAACTTCCCCGTCGACTGCTCCCACCCCCGCCCCCGCGCAGGCACCTGGAGCGGCGACATTCCCGGGCGTCGCCACGGCGACCGCCCACCCGGTAGCTAGCCCTCTGACCTCTCGACCAGAACAACCATTGCACAAGGAGACAACCGTGTCTGAACGACCCGGAAGCGGTGATGCACCGCCGGCGCAGGATTACTACGCGCCCTTAGAAGGTGAGCGGGAGTCCGTGCTCGCGCTCTACCAAGACACGATGCGCCAGTTCCTGGCTACGCAGGAGAGCGTGATGACCGCCTACCTGACCGGCACGCCTGCGGCGTCTCGCGAAGGCGGAGCGTTGCTTGCGGCTCGGCGCGCGGCACCGCGCGTGCGACGGGTGGCTGCACCGGTGGTGCCCCAGGTCGCGGCGCCTGCCCCGACTGCGGCGCCGGTGGAGGTGCCCGCGCCAGCAGCCGTAGTCGCTCCCGCCCCAGCGCCCGTTCCCGCACCCGCACCCGCACCCGTCCCTGCGCCCGTCGCGGCCGTGCCCCCACCGCCGCCTACACCGGCACCAACGCCAACGCCAGCTCCGACACCTGCGCCGGCGACAGCCGCCGCAGCGGGCAGTGGCGACCCGGAGTCGGTCAAGAGCTTGCTGCTCGGCATCGTGGAAGAGCGCACGGGTTACCCGCAGAGCATGCTCGGCCTCGACCAGAACCTGGAGGCCGATCTCGGCATCGACTCGATCAAGCGAGTTGAGATCGTCGGCGCCCTGACCAAGCAACTCCCGGCGGCGCTCGTCGGAGGCCGGGAGGACGAGGTCACCGAGGCACTAAACGGTCAGACCACGCTGCAGGGCATGATCGACTGGCTAAGCGCAGGTGCAACGCAGAAGGAGGCTGCTGCAGCCCCTTTTGAGTTGACCGGGGCGGAGGAAGCGGGCTGCGCCGCTCTGCCCCGGTTCATCGTTCAGGCGCAGCCGGAGGGTGTTAGTGGGGTGACGGTCGATCCGCTTGCCGCTGGCCTCTTCGTGATTACACGGCATAGCGGCTTATCGGCGCAGGTGGCCGACGCCGTCGAGGCTCAGCTACAGGCGGAGCCTGGTGTTGCAGTCGCCTACTGGGACATTCCGGCGGCCGTCGATGAGACTGCGTTCGAAGCGTGGCTCGCGCAGGTACAAGCCGAGCATGGTCCACTTCGCGGTGTGATCCACACCGCGTGCCTGTCGGCGCCCGTACTGGCGTTGGGGAGTACCTCATTGGAGGGGTTTGGCACGGTCACCGGGTGGACGGAGAAGGCCTTTGCTCAGCTGCTTCGCGCCGGCGGGGCGGAGCTGTCGCAGGGCGGCCGGGTAGTCGCCGGTACAGCGCTCGGTGGTCGCTTCGGCCGTGGCCAGGATCGGATCGGCGGTGTCGCGCCCCAGGGGGGCGTCGTGGGCCTCATAAAGTCTGTAGGCGAGGAATGGCCTGAGGCACAGCTCAAGGTGGTCGATCTGGATCCTGCTCGACCGATCGATGAGTTGGCGACCACGCTGCTGACGGAGCTGCGCTTGCCCGGTGGGCGGATCGAGACGGGATACCCCGGCGGGGTTCGCCACGTGTTCCGATCCGTTGCTGTGCCGGTACAGCGCAGCGAAGCGCCCAGTCCCCTGCGCTTGCCTTGCGCGGATTGGATCGTGTTCGCTACAGGCGGTGCCCGCGGGGTGACGGCAGAAGTGCTGCGGACGATCGCAGCCACCGGAGCTACCTTGGTGCTGGCTGGCCGCAAACCGTTGCCCGAGGCGACCCCAGCGGCCTACGAGGGACTGGACGCGAATGCACTGCGTGGTCAGCTCCTGCGAGAGGCCCAAGCAAGCGGTGAAGCCCTGCGGCCGGTCGATGTGAATCGGCGAGTCCAATCGATCCTGCAGGATCGGGAAATCTTAGCCAACCTCGCTGACTTTCAAGCCCTGGGGGCCACCGTCGAGTATCGCGTTTGCGACGTCCGGGACGAGGCGCAGGTCGCATCGACGCTAGACGACCTGTACGCTCGTTTCGGCCGCGTCGATGGCGTCGTACATGGCGCCGGTATCCTCGAGGACAAGCTCCTCGCGGACAAAACGCCCGACAGCTTCGCTCGCGTCTTCGACACGAAGGTCGATAGCGCCTTTCTCCTCGCCCGGCGCTTGCGTACGGATACGCTGAAGTTCTTCGCGCTCTTTACTTCGGTGGCCGGTCGCTACGGCAACAGTGGGCAGACGGACTACGCTACGGCAAACGAGTTACTCAACCGCATGGCGTGCCAACTGCACGCCCTGTGGCACGGGCGGGTGAAGGTATCCGCCATGAACTGGGGGCCCTGGGAGGGCAGCCGGCACGGCCAGGGGATGGTCACGCCCGAGACGCGACGTAAGTTTGAGTCGCGCGGGGTGCGCCTGGTGCCTGCTGCGGGCGGTGCCGCCGCTTTCTTCGACGAGATCGTGCACGCCCCCTTGGAAGATGTGGAAGTGGTGTTTGGCGAGGGTCCCTGGGAGCAGCACGAGCTAGATGCGGGCGCCTGGCGAGCCGAAAGCGCTACGCCGCTGATCCAGGCCGTGACCGGGGAGGGCCCGAAGTGGCCACTGCTGGCGGGCATGCAGTCGACGTCCAGCGAGGGCGGGGTGCTGCTGTACCGACGAATCCACACGGGCCTGGACCACTATCTCGCCGAGCACCTGCTAGATGACATTCCGGTGCTACCCGCTGCGGTCGCGGTCGAGCTGTTCGCCGAATGCGCTGGCAGCCTATGGCCGAATCGCTACGTCACCGAGGTGGTGGATCTGCGGGTGATGCGCGGTTTGCGCCTAGATGACGGTGGCTTCGACGCTCAAGTGCTGGTCAGCCGGCCCGTGACTGAGAGCGGGGATGCCGACTTCGAGGTGGCTCTGGAGCTGCGTACGGCGGGGCTGGCCGGACCGCCGCACTACCGCGGCATCGTTCGCCTGGCCAGCGAGGTCCCTGAACCCACGGCATACCAGTCTGTCCTGCACCCGGCGGCGTCGCCGGTGTCGGCGCGCCAAGCCTATCAGGAGCGCCTGTTCCACGGTCCCTGTTTCCAGACTGTTACCCGCCTAGCGGGGATCGATGCCCACGGGGCCTTGGCTGAAGTGCAGGCGAGCGAGCCAAGCGAGTGGCTGCCGCAAGTACGGGCGTCCAATGGCTGGTTGTTTGATCCAGGCTGGACCGATGCGGCTGCCCAGATGGGTCTGCTTTGGGCCCACGCCATGGAGGCGGAGTCCGCTCTGCCAAGTCGCTTCGGCCGCGTACGGCGCTTTGGTGAGGGATCGCTCGGGCCGTCGCGTATGCACTTCCTAGTGTATCCGGAGCGCCCGCCCCATCAGGTGCGGGCCGATGTCGCTTTCGTCGACCAGGACGGTCGGCTGCGCCTGTACATCGAGCGTCTGGAGTGCACGTCCAGTCCAGCGCTCAATCGTCTGGGTGGCACCTGGAAGGGCGAGATCTGCGTCTGACACGGTGGCGCAGTGCCTGCGCGGTACTGCGCCCCGGTTCCTAACGAGACGGCAAGGTGCGTGCGCCTCACAGGCATCACCACCATGAGACCGCGAGGCACGCAATACGATGAGCGATCACGATCCGATCGGCGGCACGGCCGAGCCAGAAGCGAACACCGCCAACGCGGATGTCGCCATTGTGGGCATGGCTTGCATGTTCCCCGGAGCTCGAAACCTAGAGCACTTCTGGTCGAACATCCTCGGCCAGGTAAGCGCGATCGGTGAACCGTTGCCGGAGTGGGGTGCTGAGCGCCACTACCTGCCGGACGATGCAGACCGCAATCGGATCTCCACCACTGCTGGAGGATTCCTGCGCGATCTCTACGCCTTTGACAGCCTCGAGTTTGGCATCATGCCCAACTCCGTAGACGGCGGTGAGCCCGATCACTTCCTAGCCCTGAAGATCGCTCGAGACGCGCTGGTGGACGCGGGCTATCTCGAGGCGGATCACACCAAGACGGGCGTCATTCTCGGTCACAGCACCTACCTGCATCGCGGCAATGCGAACGTCGTTCAGCACGGGGTCGTCGTCGATCAGACCGTGGAGCTCCTGCGCGGCCTCCTGCCAGATGCACCCGATGATGCCTTCGATCGCCTGCGCGAGGAGATGCTCGCCAAGCTACCCCCCTTCAATGCCGACATTGCGCCAGGCTTGGTACCTAACGTGATGACCGGGCGTATTGCCAATCGCCTCGATCTAAAGGGGCCGAACTACATCATCGATGCCGCCTGTGCCTCGTCTCTGCTCGCCGTGGGTGCAGCCATCGAGGAGCTTCGGCGTGGCGATAGCGACCTCATGATCGCCGGCGGCGTCAACGCTAGCATGCCGGCAGAGGTGCTCGCGGTGTTTACGCAGCTAGGCGCACTCTCGGATAGCAACGCCCCGCGACCCTTCGACGCTCGGGCCGACGGTACGCTGCTTGGGGAAGGCCTTGGCGCTGTAGTGTTGAAGCGCCTGGATGATGCTCGCCGCGACGGCGACCGGGTCTACGCGGTGGTGAAGGGCGTTGGTCACTCCAGTGACGGGCGAGCCCTAGGCTTGCTTGCCCCGAATCGCGACGGCGAGATCCTCGCCATGCAGCGCGCCTACCGCCAAACCGGTGTTCCCGTGGAGAGCGTCGGCTTGCTCGAGGCTCACGGTACTGGAATACCCCTCGGCGACAAGACTGAAATCGGCGCCCTGACGGAAGTGTTCGGTGGTCGCGAGGGGCGTCTGCCATCCGCAGCCATCGGCTCAGTGAAGTCGATGATTAGCCATACGATCCCGGCGGCAGGGGTGGCCGGGTTGATCAAGATGGCGCTTTCGCTCTATCACCGCACCTTGCCGCCGACCTTGTGCGAGGATCCAAACCCTGCGCTCGAACTCGAGCAAACGCGGTTCTGCGTGAACACGGACACGCGACCGTGGGTGCAAGCGGGGGAGGCGCCGCGCCGCGCCGCGGTGAACGCCTTTGGTTTCGGTGGGATCAATACCCACGCCGTGCTCGAGGAGTTCGACAGTAACGTCGAAGCTGAGGGCTCCGCGCTCTACGAGTGGTCGAGCGAGTTGGTGGTCATGAGCGGTGACGACCGCGAGGCCTTGGTGAGCGAGCTGGAGACGGTAGCAGCGGATTGCGATAAGGCAGGCGCGCGCTTGCGCGACATCGCCTACACGGCGTCGGAGCGCAGCGAAGGCGGTCGTCAGCGTTTGGCGATCGTCGCTACCAGCATAGAGGATCTGCGCGACAAGCTCGGCCGCGCGCGAAAGCGTCTCGCCGATCGCGGTCGATTACAGTTCCAGACGCGCAGCGGCATGTATTTCAGCGCAAAGCCGCTCGGCGGCAAGGTCGCTTTCCTGTTCCCCGGTGAAGGGGCTCAGTACCACGGTATGCTCTGTGAGCTCGCTCTCGCGTTTCCTCAGGTACGCCAGTGGTTCGACTTCTGGGACGGCATCTTCGCCGGACAGCGCGAGTTCTCACCCTCCAGCGCCGTGTTCATGCCTCCCAACGGCGTCACGGACGAGAACCGCGAATGGCTCGCATCGCAGCTGCACACGTTGCGCATCGGTTCCGAGTCCATGTTCATCGCCAACCAGGCAATCTTTCACCTGCTCAAGGCGTGCGGGGTAACGGCCGACGTGATGGTGGGGCACTCGAGTGGCGAGAACAGCGCGCTCGTGGCTTCGGGCATGATCCGTCTCGAGAGCAAGGACGAGCTGCGCGATCATATCCGCAACCTCAACCGTATGTACGAACCCATGGAGGCGGCCGGTGCCGTGGCCCGCGGGGCGTTGTTGACGGTTGGGGCTGTGCCGAGGGAAGACGTACAGTCGCTCATCGCGCAGTCCAACGGCGAGGTGCACCTGGCGCTCGATAACTGCGCGAACCAAACGGTTCTGTTCGGTTCTCAGGAGAAGATGGAGGAGGTGGCCGCGGAGCTTCGCCGTCGTGGTGGCCTTTGCGTGTTCTTGCCCTTCGACCGGGCGTACCATACGCCGCTCTTCTCGCCCGTGGCGGAGGCCGTCGAGTCCTTCCTGCAGGAGGTGGAGTTCGTCGAGCCCGCGGTGCCCGTGTACTCCTGTGTGAATGCTGAGCCTTTCCCCGCTGAGGCTGGCCAGAAGCGGCACCTGGCAGCGGTACAGTGGGCGTCCACCGTGAAGTTCGTCGAGACCGTTGAGCAGCTGTACGCGGACGGCGTACGCCACTTCTTAGAAGTGGGGCCGTCCGGCAACCTCACCTCCTTTGTCGACGATATTCTGCGCGACCGACCGCACGTGGCCGCTTCCGCCAACAGCCGCTCGAAGCCTGATCTACAGGTCTTGCAGCAGCTGCTCGGTCGACTCTACGCCGCAGGCCAGTCCATGCGCTGGGAAGCCCTCTACGCCGGGCGCCAGGTATGCCGCACGGACGCCGAGCATTACGCGGGCAAGGGGCTGCGGCCCGCATTGCCTGTGCCCAACACGTTGCCCTACATCCGCTTGGACGACGATACGGTGGCCGAGCTGCGCGAGGCGATGGTGCCGAAGCTGCCCGCCACCGTCCACGAGGCCCTGCCGGCGGCGCTCCCTGTTCCGGAGGGGCGTTCCCTAGCACCACCCACGGCTGATACGGCTGATACGGCTGGCGAGGGTGATGCGGCCACCGACCTAATGCGCGCGCACCTCGGTTTGATGCAGGACTTCCTCCATCAGCAGACGCGCGTCTTCGACGCCCTGGGGGGAACGATTCCGGGCACCACCGTGTCGGTCTCCCAGCCCCCGCATGTGCAAGCCGATGTTCCCGCCCTGGCCGCCCCGCAGGTTGAACCGCCCGCGCCCGGCCGTGCCCTTGTCTCTCGCATCCTCACGCACTCGCAGACGGAGGTGACGGCCGAGTTCGACTTCGACCTCGCGCGTCAGCGCTTCCTACGTCATCACGTACTCTATGCGCGCAGCGTATCCGACCTCGATCCGTCCCTGATGGCGTTGCCCGTATCGCCGCTTAGCGTGAGCCTTGAAATGTTGGTGGAAGTCGCGGCTCTGCTCACGGATCAACCGCTCGTGGTGGCTCTGGAGAATGTCCAAGCCTTCAACTGGGTGGCCGTAGATGCGGGGACGCGCACGATTCGCCTACGGGCTAAGCGGGGCAACAGCGGCGCGCGCGTAAGGGCTTGGCTGGAAGATGAGATGGGGCAGCTATTGGTGGAGGGCGAGGTGATCTTCGCCGAGGCGCCCCTGCCTGACGGTGGTCTAGTGGAAGCGCTGCGCTCGCCGCGTGCGCCCCTGTGGGAGGACGCGGACCTCTACACCACGGGCATGTTCCACGGTCCCCTGTTCCACTCCGTAGCGAGCCTCCTGGCCTTCGATGAGACGGGTATGGATCTGCGGCTTGCCAACACGCCAACCGGCGGCTTCTTCGAGGAGGAGCACGCCAACGGGTTCTTCCTAAATCCCGTGCTACTCGATTCGATCGGCCATCTGACGGCCTTTTGGTTGGCGCAGAGTCTAGGCACGGATTTCTCGTCCTTCCCCTCCAGCATCGGCCGTATCGAGCTACTGCAGGCCCATCGCGAGGACACGGGTGACTGCTACCTGCGTGGTCGCCTCGGCTTCCTCGATGGCGACGCCTCCAACGCCCGCTTCCTCGGCGGTAGCTTCGACTGTCTCGACAGCGAAGGTCACGCCGTCCTGCGCATCAGCGGCTGGCGCGACCGTTTCTTTCGCGTGCCCCACAGCTTTTATGAGGCGCGAACGAACCCGCGCGAGGGTTGGTTCGGTGAGGACTGGACGCCACTCTTCCCGGAGGCCGAGGCCGACGCTGTCGTTTGGTATCTGCCCGCGTTCCCCCATGGGTTCTTGGAGGATGCCGGTGCCGTCTGGAAGCGCCTGCTCGCCTTCACGGTGCTGAGCGCTGCTGAGCGGGCCGAGTGGCATGAGCTGCGCCTAAATCCGAAGCAAATGAGTGAGTGGATCGTTGGCCGCCTCGCACTCAAGGAGGCCGTTCGCTACTGGCTCGCGCAAACCGAGGGTCTGCTCCTATGCCCGGCAGACATCACGGTCGGCCACGACGGGCAGGGTCGGCCCCAGGTTCACGCAACGGGGCTGGACATTCAGATGCCCGCCGTCTCCCTCGCCCACGTGGGCGGTATGTGCCTGGCAGCGGTTACCCACGGACAGCACGAAGTGGGCGTTGATCTGGAGACGCTCGGACGCGTCGAACTTGGCTCGTTCCTCGACGGTGCCTTGACTGCCGCGGAGCGGGCGTTGGTGGCGTCCCGGCCAATGGATGCGCGCGAAGACTATGCCCTGCGCCTCTGGTGTGCCAAGGAGGCCGTGGCCAAGAGCTTCGGCACTGGGTTGCAGGGTCGACCCTCCGACTTCGAGGTAGCCACTGTGGATGAGACGCAGCAGGTGGCGACAGTGGTCGCCCACGGGCGCACCGTAGCGGTCAGCGTGCGTCGACACGAGGATAAGATCGTCGCCCTGGTTCGGGGTGGCGATGGTTCACCCTTGGCGGCATGATGCCGCCGCACGACGAGAAGAAGATGGAGTGCCTGCGATGAGTGACATCATCATCGAGCCGTTTACTGATGTGGCTGGCGCCGTGGCGCGCCTGAGCGATCCTGTGGTGGATCTGGATGCGCTAGACATCGCGCCCGCGCAGCAAGCGCTGAAGGACTTCGGTGCGGTCGTCTTCCGCGATTGGAAGATCAGCCTCGAGCAGTTCGAGGCGTTCTCCAATCGTTTCAGCGATGACTACATGGACAACACGGGCAGTGGCTCTTACCGCAAGAATGCCGAAGATGGCAAGGACGGCACGATCCAAAACGTGGCCTACGTCTACGGTGTCAAGAAGCAGCGCACCTTCGGCCTGCCTCTGCACGCGGATCGCGCCTACGTGAAGACCCAGCCCGAGCTGATCTGGTTCTACTGCAAGCGACCAGCTGATGAGGACGGCCTAACGTTCATCGCCGACGGCGAGCGCATTTGGGAGAGCCTGAGCGACCACGCGCGTGAGGTGTTTGAGGCGCGTCGCCTGAAGTACATCCGGGACTACCCAGATGGGCAATGGCAGGTGGCCTTCCACAGCGATGATCCGAAGGAGATGCGGGCCTATTGCGAAGACAACGATCTCGCCCTGGAGATGCGTGACGACGGCTCGGTCGTGACCGAGTACGTGAAGCCGGCGGTGGTGCCGAGCACGCGTTTCCGCGATCGAAAGGCCTTTGTGAACAGCATTCTGATCCAGCACTGGCAGGAGGAAGGCCTCGGGCGCAAGAACGCCCTCGTGCGCCTAGAGGACGGCGAGCCGATTCCTAGTAAGGTGCTGGACGAGGTGAAAGAAGTAGGCGCACGGCTGACTCGCGAGATTCCGTGGGCGGCGGGCGACTTTGCCATGATCGACAACACTCGCATGATGCACGGCCGCACGTCCTTCGAGGACCACGAACGCGACGTGTACGCCCGCATGTGTCGCAGCGTAGCGTGGTGAGGTAGATGACCGCCGCTGCCCTAGCTCCTCTATTTATCTTGGCGCCACCGAGGTCCTTCACCTCGGTGATCTGCGGGATGGTGGGGCAGCACCCCGATCTCATGGGGCTGCCAGAGGTGAACCTCTTTGCAGCCGACAACTACTCCGGGCTCAACGATGGCATCTACAAGCTGCGACCGGGCTTCCGCCACGGCTTGCTGCGGGCGGTTGCGGAGATCGGTCTCGGGGAGCAAACGGCGCAGAACATCGATGCGGCCGCAGGTTATCTAGAGGACAACAGCGAACTGCCAAGCGGGGAGATCTTTAAGGATCTCGCCACGTGGGCGATGCCGAGGCGTCTGGTCGACAAGAGTCCGATCTACGTCTACAGCGAGTCCTCCCTCGCGCGCATCGCCGAGACCTTCCCCGACGCCCGCTACCTTCATCTAACCCGTCATCCGCGGGGAACTTGCGAGTCTGTGTTCAAGCTGCGCGAACGCGTGCAGGGGGCAGTATCCCGCCTACGGGGCGGCGCCGGCGGTGAGCGCCCCGGCAAGGGACGCGGTGGCAATCGCCTCGCGGAGGTGGAAGATCCTGAATCCATGTGGCTCGCGCCGCACCGGCGCATCATGCGCTTTCTAGGCGATGTGCCCGAGCCGCGGCGCCTGTGGTTCCGCGGCGAGGATTTCATGGCTGCGCCCGAGGAACACCTCAGGCAGGTAGCCGAATGGCTGGGCGTGGACGCGGATGCCCAGGCCATCGAGGCGATGAAGCACCCCGAGAACTCACCCTTCGCCTCCCTGGGACCTCCAAACGCTCGCTTTGGCAACGACCCGAGCTTTATGGAAAGCCCCGAGCTGCGCCCCTACGAGCCGCGACCGCAGCAGCTCGACGGAATCCTAGCGGGCAGTGACGGTATCGAACTCAGCGACGCGGTCAAGGAATGCGCACTCGGGTTTGGCTACAGTTGAGCCCTGCCTCGAAGCAACACGCGATCGGCCTGAGCGGACCGATCCCCACGAACCACCCAATAGCGATCCTCACACAATGAGCAGAGACCTCGCCGACAAACTGGAGCCCCAGAGCATCCACCACGATCCGAATCAGGAAGGCCTTCAGCTGGAGGACTTCGAACTGATCGATCTGCCGCCCTGGAACTCCGCGACCCGAACCAGCCAGGCCGCCCTCTGGTACAAGGGCGCCCTTTACGTGGGCACGGGCCGCGCCATGCTTGGCTTCATGGGCCGCTACACAGCGCGCCAGGGCTCGGGCCTACAGGATCAGGGCCGCTTCGGCTCCATGCGTGCTGACACGGGCGGCAACGATGACGAGGGCGCGCAAATCTGGCGCTACGACCCCACCACCCGCGAGTGGAAGCTGCTCTACGACAGCCCCATGGTCGAGGGTCGCGATGGCACCACGCGCGTGCGCGATCGCAGTATCCGCGCCGGTGGCATCTGCCAGGCTAAGGGCGATAAGGAGCCCGTGCTCTACATGGGCATCGGTACCTTGGAGTACCAGTGTGTGTTCTTGCGCTGTGAGGACGGCGAGAACTTCGTGGAATGCGACCAGCAAGGCTTCGGCCTCGGCGATGAAGACGTGCCGTCCGTGCGCAACATAGAATCCGTCAACGGCAAGCTCTTCTCCACGCCTACGGGCAAGAACTTCGGTCGAGGCATGTTCGATGACAACCTCACCGATTTCCCCTACATCTACGAGACCGAGGATCCGCTGCACGGGAATTGGGTGCCCACCTGCGAACGAGCCTTTGGCGATGAGACCAACCTCTCGATCAACGAGATCAAGGTTTTCAACGGCCACCTCTACGGGGCCACGATCAACAAGCGCAAGGGCTTCCAGATCTGGAAGTGCAAGCCCGAGGGCAAGCCGCCGTACAAGTGGACCAAGATCGTGGAGAACGGCGCCTGGCGCCCGATCAGCTCGGTTCCCTCATCGATGACCGTGTTCAACGGTGCGCTCTACGTCGGCTGTACTCTCCAACGCCAGGGACGTGGCGGACGCGATCGCTTCGGCCCCTTCCCAGCGGAGATGATACGAATTCACTCCGACGACAGCTGGGATCTGGTCACCGGGCAGCCGCGCTTCACGCCGCACGGCTACAAGCGCCCGACCAGCAACCGTCTCGGCGGCCTCGACGACTTCTTCACCCACGTGTTCTGGCGTTTCGCCGAGCAGGACGGTTGGCTTTACCTCGGTACGGCGAGCTGGAAGTGGATGCCCACCTATCTGAAGGACCGCTGGGATCTCTCGGAAGAGAAGTACGCCTGGCTGGAGGAGGAGACCGCCAAGCGCGAGGAGGGCGAGTTTCGCCTCTGGCGCACGCGCGACGGGAACGACTGGGAGCTTGTCAGCGACGTCGGGTTCCCTGGCGGCAACCCCCTCAACTACGGCATCCGAGAGGTGGTGGGTACGCCCGTGGGCCTGTTCGTCTTCCCTACTTGTAAGGCCGGCGCCAACAAGGGCGGCGGACTGGAGATCTGGCACGGCAAGAAGGTGAACCCATGAGCGCGCCTGAACCGCTCTTTATCCTGGCACCGCCGCGGTCGTTCACGTCCGTCGCGTGCGCCATGATCGGCAGCCATCCGCAGATGTGTGGGCTGCCCGAGACCAACCTGTTCGCCGCTGATAGCTACGAGGAGCTCACGCGGCTGTATCGCCTGCGGCCCCGCTTCCAGCACGGCCTGCTTCGCGCCGTTGCCGAGCTCGGACTCGGCGGTCAGGCCGAGTCGGACATCGAAGCAGCGAAGCGCTGGCTCGAGGAGAATTCCCATCTCACTTCGGCCGAGATGTTCAACGACATCCGCAACTGGGCCGCGCCGCGCGCCGTGGTGGAGAAAAGCCCTATGTTCGTGTTCCTGGAAGGCGCCCTCGACCGC
Organism: Pseudomonadota bacterium; assembly: GCA_039193195.1. Taxonomy (NCBI): domain Bacteria; kingdom Pseudomonadati; phylum Pseudomonadota; species Pseudomonadota bacterium. Next base: position 42,731 of record JBCCWS010000024.1, on the reverse strand, counting down.
ATCGTCGACGCCTACCCGGAGGCCCGCTTTCTGCACCTCACGCGCCATCCGCGCGGCACCCTCGAGTCGAACTACGAGACGCGCCAGATGCAGGAGAAGGCGACCGGCAAGATGGGCCTCGGTCGCAGCGACGAGGGCGATGACAACATGACGCCGGAGAAGATGTGGCTGCAGCCGCACCTGCGCGTCATGGAGACGCTCGAGACATTGCCCCCTGACAACTACATGACGCTGCGCGGCGAGTCCTTCATGTCGGCGCCGGACGTGTACCTGCCACAGATCTGTGAGTGGCTCGGCATCAGCACGGCGCAAGCCGACGTGGACCGGATGATGAAGCCGGAACTCTCGCCCTTCGCCTGCATGGGGCCGTCCAACGCACCGCTCGGCAACGATCCTAACTTCCTGCGTAGCCCGGAGCTGCGACCCTACAAAGAGAAGGAGAGTGATCTCGACTCGCCGATGAGTTGGGATGACTCGCTGCACTTCGACGAAGCGGTGCAGCACTACGCTATGTATTTCGGGTACTGAGCGATGGCCGAAGAACGTAGAGCGCCGCTGATCATCCTGTGCCCCATGCGATCGTTCTCTTCGGTCGTGTGTGCCGTGCTGGGCCAGCACCCACAGACCTACGGCTTGCCGGAGGTCAATCTGTTCATGGCGCCGACGGTAGGGGAGCTGATGAACGCCCACGCCTCACGCCCCCACGGCGCCCATGGGCTGCTGCGCACGCTCGCCCAGCTGCAGCACGGGGAGCAGACCGAGTCGACCGTGGCGGCCGCGCAGGGATGGCTAGACGAGCGATCCGACTGGACGACTGGGCAAGTCTTCGAGTTCATCTGCGAGCAGGTGGCACCGAAGATTGCCGTCGATAAGACGCCACGCACGGTCCTGAGCCCGGCGTATCTGGAGCGCGCCTACGAGAGCTTCCCCGACGCGAGCTTCCTGCACCTCACGCGCCACCCACGTTCGACCGGCAAGTCCCTGCTCAACAACCTGAAGCGCAACAGCGAGTGGGGCGGCACCTTTGATGCAGACCGTGTGGATCCGGAGAACATCTGGCTCCGCGCCCACACCAACATCACCGAATTCGCCAGCACCCTGCCTGAAGGCCAGTGCCTGCGGATAAAGGGGGAGGACTTGCTCACTGACCCCGACCTCTACCTGCCGCAGATTTGCGAGTGGCTCGGTATCGACACCAGCGCGGAGGCGATCGACGCTATGCTCCACCCGGAGCGCTCGCCCTACGCCTGCTACGGCCCGGAGAACGCGAAGATGGGCAACGACCCTGAATTTCTCGAGAAGCCGGCCTTCCGCCGGGCAGTGGTAAAGGAGCCAGAGCTCTACGGTCCGCTCGACTGGTCCGGTGAAGAGTTCCGTAAGGAGACCATCAAGCTATCTCGGGAGCTCGGTTATGCTTGATGGCAGCCGTTTCACGGAGATCGGTGCCGGCGGCATCGGCAACCCCCGCAGCCTGGTCGCCCAGTCCATGGCCTGGTACGACGGCCACGTGTACCTCGGCGTGACTCACCCCACGGGCGAAGGGCCCGAGGACGCCGCGCGCATCTTGCGCTACGACGTGCGCGCGGATGAGTGGGAAGTGGTCTACGAATCCCCCCTCGTGCAGGCCGATGAGAATGCCATCGTCAAAGACGTCTACCGCGGCGAGGGCGCTCGCGCCCTTGGTAAGCTCCAAGACGAGGAGCAGCTCGTGCCGCAGTACCGGGGCTTCCGCTGCATGGCCGTGTTCCAGAAGGCGGGCTCCGACAGACCCGTCCTCTTCGCGAGCACGCTTTCGCATTGGGGCTCGCAGCTGATCGCCAGTGAGGATGGTCGCAATTTCCACGCCGTGTGCGAACCCGGCTTGGGCGATCCCGACACCTTATCTTTCCGGTCCATCATCACCTTCAAGAACAAGCTCTTCGTCTCGCCCGTGGGCAGCGTGAAGGAGGGCGTCATGGATCGGAACTTTGGCGATGTCGCAAAGCTGTTTGTCTCTGACGACCCCCTGAACGGCGGCTGGGAAGAGGCCATGCCGCACAGCTTCGATGATGTGACCAACCTCTCGGTCTTTTGCATGGCGGTCTACAACGATCAGCTCTACGCGGGGACGGGGAATCCGGAGCGCGGTTTCGAGCTTTGGCGAACGGATGCTGACGGTAAGCCGCCCTACAAGTGGACCCGCGTGCTGACCCGAGGGGCGGAGCGCTTCAACGTCAACGAAACCACCGCGTCGATGACGGCGTTCAACGGCGCCCTCTACGTGGGCAGCGGGCTGCCGGGGCTTGGCTACGACAAGGCGCACGACGTCGGACCGGCGGCGGCGGAGCTGATCCGCGTGAACGCGGACGATAGCTGGGAGCTGCTCGTCGGTGCCTCCCGCTTCACTAGGGACGGCCTGAAGATACCCCTCTCGCTGATGGGCCCCGGCTACGACGATCACGCCAACTCAGCCCTTTGGGCCATGGCGGCCTACAAGGACGCAATCTACGTTGGTACGCACCATTGCCAGGCCTTCCACGACGCTCTCGGTGGTGCCGAGCACATAGGCGGTGGTTTCCAACTGTGGACCAGCCAAGACGGGGAGCACTGGGAGGCGGTGACGATGGACGGCTTCGACGATCCGTTTGCCACCGGTGTTCGTACCTTGCTGCCCACCCCGATTGGGTTGTTCCTCGGTACATCGACGCACCGAGAGGTTCAGCGCCTTTGGACCAAGCGCACCGGACTTCCGATCCAGCGGGAAGGCACCGGACTATCGGTTTGGTTAGGTAGATAGGTCGGTCGGTATGATCCTAGATCGCAGCCATCGGTGGCACCAGAGCGTTCGAGTGTGGTCGCTGCTCGCCCTAGGGGCTCTAGGCGTTCTCGCTGGCGGCGGCTGTATGGAGTCAGGGGATGCCGTCGCAGCAGCCTCTGCCTTCGACAGTCGCACCCTGACCGTCGGCAAGGAGCGGCGTCAGTACGCGCTGTACACGCCGCAGCGACTGCCGCCGGCCGGAGAGCGCTCGCTGGTGCTCGTCTTTCACGGCGGCGAGGGCTCGCCGGACAAGATCGCGCGCCAAACGGGCTTCAACGAGGTGGCGGATGCGCAGGGTTTCCTCGTCGCCTACCCGCGCTCGATCGAACACTGGAACGATGGCCGCGCAACGACACAATCCTACGGAGATGACATCGGCTTTGCCCGGGCGCTGATCGACGCGTTGGTGGCGGACGCCGGAGTCGATCCGCGTCGCGTATACGCCACCGGTGCTTCCAACGGCGGCATGATGACCCTGCGCCTAGCCTGCGAAGCAAACGATGCGATCGCCGCCTTCGCACCGGTCATCGCGAGCTTCCCCGTGCCTTATGTCGAGCGCTGCCGACCAGAAAGGGCCGTTGATATACTCATGATCAATGGCCGCAAGGACCGCTTGATCCGCTGGGGCGGAGGGCGTATTCCGAAGGGACGTCGCGCGGGCGTAGGCGGGGAGGTCATCCCGGTAGCGCAGACCGTGGACTGGTGGCGCACCCATAACGGCTGCGCGAGTCCAACGCGCGATGATCTCGCCGATCGGGTGGATGACGGTACCACCGTCGTGCGTGAGCGTAACGGCGCTTGCGAGCGCGGCGGTTCAGTGATTTTTTTCGCCATAGAAGGTGGGGGTCATACCTGGCCCGGGTCTCCCGTTCCAGCCAACGCGCTGGCCGGGCGAATAAGCCAGGAGCTATCCGCCAGCCAAGTCATCTGGCAGTTCTTCGCCGACAAGCGGCTGTAGATGACAAAAACAACTATCAAAGGTGAGCAGATGAGTTCGTCCGCCAAGGATGCAAGCAGCGCGCAGGAGCAGTACGGCCTGACGCAGGAGCAGATCGACTTCTTCGAGGAGAACGGTTACCTCGGGCCGATGGAGGCGATCGGTGAAGCGGAGATGGGTGAGCTGCGTAGCTGGATCGACAAGCTTGGTTTTCTCGATGGCCCGTCGCCCGTGTATGACATGGGTGCTGACTACAAGCACCGCATCCTGCGAGACTGGCATCTGGTGTACAAGGAGCTGATGGAGCTTTCCTCGCTGCCCGTCATCGTCGAGGCGATGGCGTCGCTAATGGGGCCCAACCTGGTCCTTTGGCGCTCCCAGTTCCAGTACAAGGATTCTGGTGGCGGCGCGGTGGCCTGGCACCAAGATCTCGGCTTTCCTGGGCACCTGTTTCGCCCCGCCATCGATCCGGTGAAGAACATCTCCGCGTGGATCGCCATCGACGACTCCAACCTCACCAACGGCTGCGTGCGGATTGTGCCTGGCAGTCATAAGCGGGAGATCGAGCGGCGTATGAGCCGCGTCGGTCCGGAAGACAAGGGGCTGTTCGGTCGCCGCTACAAGGTGGAGTACGTAGTCGACACGAGTGATGCGGTCGCTCTCGTGATGAAGCCTGGCCAGTTCTTCCTGTTCAATGAGAGCTCTCTGCATGGGTCGACGGGTAATCCTACGGCTAAGCGTCGGATGGGCTTCTCAACGCGCGTCACCACGCCCGAAGTGAAGATCTATGAGGGGCAGGACGTGGACGGTCAGGGGTTTCCCCTGGACCACTACTCGCCAGTGCTGATTCGCGGAGAAGACAAGTACGACCAGAACGGAATCGTACAGGCGTCCGATCTGGAGTTCGTGACCCAGTAGGGGCTTGCTCGGAGGGTCGTTGCCGTCGGCTCCTCCCTCGAGTCTTCCAAAGGGAGCGCGATCAGGGCGATCGCGTTCCCGTCGTCTTAGCCCTTGTAGCTATCGAGCTCTTCGCGTAGGCGAGCCACCTCGTTCTCAAGCGCTTGGTAGCCGCGGGCGACGCCCTTTAGCGCCTTGTGCAGCGGCTTGTTGTCCTGGCCTTGCGTGTTCATGCGGGCGATCACTTGCTTGAGAATCTCCTTGCCCTTCGCCGCGGCGTCGTCACCGCCTGCGTTGGCGGCAGCGCCGCGACGCGCTTGGAGGGCGGCGCGACCGCCCCCGCCACCTGCGGCACGCCGCGCAGAGAGTGCACCGGACGGGCCCCCGCGGCCACTCCCCGGACGGGGACCGGTGCCGGAGCGTCGGGCACCAGCGATCGCCGCGCTGCCCTCGCCACCGGTGCGGCGCTCGCGAAAGGCGCTGAGGCGATCGTGGAGTGAGCCGCTCTCACTGTCCGGATTCGATTCTTCGCCCTGGGTTTCGCTCGGGGCGACCGCGCCGGGGATATCGTCGACGCTCAACGGCTTGTCTTCTTGTACGGCGGCAGTCTCCTGCGCCTGCGCCTTTTTCTTGCTCATCTCGTTCGTCCTCTTGTTGTTTGCCGACTGGTGTCGACGCAGGGCTTCCATGATGCGTGCGCTATCGCTCATCGTCACAGACCGCGGCGCTCGCACTCTTCGTCAAACCAGCCGCACACCTGGCTGTAGATCTCGTAGTCCCCGTCGTTCAATGAGCGCAGCTCGTCCAGGAAGTCATCGCGCACGTCCTGACGAGTAAAGCGCTTGGTCTGAGACACATTGGCCTCTTCCAAGCGCAGCACGCCTAGTTCGGGGTACACGTTCTGCAGGAGTTCGAGGCTGCGACCGTACTGCTCGGTGATGCCGATGAAATCGAAGTCAGAGATGTACTCCAAGACGCCGTGAGATTCGTACACGTTCTGAGTCCGTTCCATCCGTACGAAGTCCTCGAAGGATAGCTGCTCGGCTCGATCAGGCATGGTCACGAACATGTGGTTGTAGGCAGAGATCAGGCGTTTCAGCGGATCGCGCAAAAAGGTGATGCAGCGTGCGTTCGGGAACAGATCGCGCAGGGCGAATAGGGTGTAGTGCCCGTGGATGCAGGCCACTCCGTTGGTCTCGCAGTAATCGACCAGGGCTTGAGCGTCGGCATCGGCCAGGTGCTCGAGGGAGCGACCCTGAAAGCCACAGACGTAGTCGTTGCCGCACATCACCCGACCCAGGTAAGTGAGGGCGACCCGATCCTCGCCGAGTTGGGCCTGCAGCGCCTGCCGGAAGGAAGTGCCAGCAGTTTTCGGAATATGCACAGAAAGCAGCATCGCCAGATCATCCAGGGACACGTTCACGGAGCGCGATGTTACACCGGCGTGAGATGCCTCGATAGCGCCGAGCCTGCAAAGCGGGCATTCGGGCTGTGCGGCCGGTCCGCTGCGCCCGCGGGGCCTCCCGTAACGGACAATAAGACGCTGCACCTGCGCATGGATCGGGCATTACGTCACATTTTTGGCAGGTGGGGAGCCTTGAAACAAGGGCTTACGGCGGCTGTGATCTCCATGTGACCCGGCTCACGCTCTGCGAGGCTACAATCCTCGACAGGATCAATCCTTGGTCCAAAACCAAGAGTCCGGCTAACTGGACCTTCAAAGTACGGAGACCCCCAATACCATGCGACTGAATGGTTCTGAGCCTGGGAAGGCTACTTCAATGCTTAATGTCCTCGCGCCCGCGATCGCCCTTAGCCTGGGTATCACCGTAGGCGTGCCCGCGTTGGCCGACTTTGTCGTCGACGATCAGATCATCTCCGATATCTCTAGCGACCTCCCCGCACCGGAGTTCGACGAGTCCGAGAACCGGATGATCTGGCAAGACCGTTTCAATCAGCTTTGGATCGCCCGAGTCGATCCTATCACCGGCGACATCAGCCCCCTGGACGGCCGCGGTACGCTGGTCGATTCGGGGCTCGCATCTGTGGGCGAGGTGGGCAACACCCCGCGCATGAGCTACGGCGAAGAAGACGTCCTGATCTACACCAAGGATGTAGAGGGGACGAAGTGGCTCGCAGTAGCGCGTAACGTGGCGCCGAGCGTCTGGACCACGGAGCTGCTAGAGCAGGGCGATAACCGTCTGCGAGCGAACGGCACGCAGCCTGGCTTCAGCGGCACGGCGCGGATGGTCTACAACCGCATCCAGCCCGATGGCGAGATCGTCGTGTCCTGGCGCGACTGGAACGATCCCGCCAGTGAGGGCAGCGCCACGGTGGTCGCGGAGGGCGGTCGCTTCCTAGGCACTGAGCCTACAGTGCTCACCCTGGCCACGGATCAGATCGGTCGCACGCAGGTCATGCAGATCGATCTGGCCACTGGCGACGGTGAGCTCATCACCTCCTCGCCTAACAACAAGATCAACCCGTTCATTTGGTTTGCGCCGGAGTTCAACGATTTCGCGTTCGTGCTGATGATCAACTTCACGGACCTCGCGGTCTATCGCCGCGTCGACGGCGTATGGACCGAGTACAACCGGTTTGTGATCCCCAGCGATAAGCAGCTGCTGAGCTCGCCGGAGGCCTTCTCCCTAAACGGCCGATCCTACGTCACCGTGGTGGCCGCGGAGGAGCTAGGGCAGGGCGATACCTTCCCTGGTCAGCCCGTTGGCCCAAGCGAGATTTGGCTGGCCGGCATCGACCCGGACGCCCCGTTCTTCCGCCGCATCGACGATCCGCTCACCGACGAGCAGCGCTCGGAGCCTGAGCCGTACCTACTGCCCAGCGGGCCTGTCGCTTACTACACTGAGCGTCTTGCGGGCTTTCCGGGCACACGCTTCCTGCGCCGCGCCGACACCGGTCTCGGTCCGAGCTTCGAGTACGATCTGCCCGTGAGCTACGGTGGCCCTTGGGCGGGTAGCAATCGTGACAATCGCAACTGCAACTGCGTGCCCTTCGCCATCAGCGACACGTTGGTGGCAGGTGAGCCCATCGACCTGCCGGGTGCCCAGTTCGCCTGGTCGTCACTCGCCAGCGACGGCACCTTGCTCTACAGCAACCGCAACAACAACCTGGGCGTGACCGAGCTGATCGCCCTCGACACCAACACGGGCACCGAGAAGTTCCGCATCGATCAGTCTCAGACGGGCACCCAGCTGTCCCAGGTAGGGGCGCTTGTAGATCGCGATGGCAACTTCTTCGTGACTGCTCAAGAAGCCATCACGAAGTTCGCTCCCGATGGTACGGTGCTCTGGTCAACGGCGGTGATCGGTCTGTCTCGCGGGGCGCAGTTCCTGCCGGACGGCCGCCTGGTGATGTTCACGTGGAACGCTCAGGCCTACATCCTGGATCCCGCCGACGGAACGGTGCTCGGTGAGCAGCAGCTCTCGCCGAACCGCAACTTCCCGGCTACGCCAAACTGCTTGCTCGGCGGTGCCGAGGCCGCCTGTGCCTACTCCTCAGGCATCGCGGTGGAGTCTAGCGACGGCACCGTGTACGCGTCGCTGACGCGTGGTACTGGCTCGGGACTCCTGCAGGCGTTCGACTACGATCCTAACACCGTGACTCTCACTAGCCGTTGGGGCTTCGCCTCGCCCGCCCTGGCACGACCGGCAAGTGCGCCGGTGATCAGTCCAGCCGGTGATGTGATCTACACCCAGGAGCGCAACGGCACCTTGAGCGCAATCAACCCAGCCGCCCCAGCGATTCGTTGGCAGGTGAGCACGGGCATCTCCACCAAGGATACGCCGGTGCTGAACGGTAACCTGATCCTCCCCGCGGGCACCGCGGCGGAAGGAGCGACCGGCATCACCGTGTATCGCAACACCGGCGCTGCGGCGGAGGTGGCATTCCAGAGCACCGACTACCTGCCACGCTCGCTGGGCGCGGCCGCTGGCGAGGGGCGTTTCGTCTTGGCTGTCCAAGAGGTGGCAACAGGCGATCTGCAGCTAGCCATCATCGACGTCACTGCGGGTACGCTCAGCACGTCGCCTTGGGCCACCGGCGTGTCGCCGAACACGCTGCGGGCGCTGACCGTGCGTCAGGATGGCGCCGTGGTCGTGCAGTCCTGGGGTCGCAGCGACAACATCGTAGTGTTCAGCCCCGCACCTTGAAGACCCCTACGGTGAGGGTGGGGCATTCATTGTCCCACCCTCGATGTGAGGATCACTCGTAGGCAGACGTCGAGCGCCCTATGCTGAGAATCCTAAAGCGTTTGCTAGGCGGGGCACCGACCGCTAAGCCTGCGCCGCGGGCGAAGCAGCGAGTCGGTGCGAGGGACGCACCGGCCCCCGCCGCCTTGAGCGATGAGCATCGCGCGCTGGTAGAGGCGGCCGTGCTGCCGCGGGCGGCCACGCGATCGCCACCGCACGGCGGCCCTTTCCCCGTCAAGACGGTCGATTCCCTATATCTGTGGGACGCGGCCAGGGCGCGGCTAATCGAAGTGCGCATCGCGTTTCCCGTGGGCGGTCGCGACCCGCAACCGCTGATCGTGTTCTCCCACGGTGCACGTGGTAGCAAGGACGACTACCAGCTGCTCACGCAGTGCTGGGCGAGTTGGGGCTACGTGTGTATCCAACCTAGTCACTCCGATGCACGGCTCGCCGTGGAGGCGGAGATTGCGGATAGCCCGCCGGCCAGCGCCTTTGGCGATTGGCCTAACAGACCTCGTGATGTGACCTTCATTCTCGATTCGCTTATCGACATCGAGCATCGCACGGCAGGGCTCAAGGGGTTGATCGATCGCGATCGTATCGGGGTGGGCGGGCACTCCTTCGGCGCGAGCACGGCCCAGCTGCTTGGCGGCGCTTTGGTAATCCGTGACGGTCGTCGCTCACGCCCCTACCGAGATCCGCGGGTGAAGGCCCTCGTGATGATCTCACCCCAGGGTCGCGGTCAACTGCACGCGGATGGGTCTTGGGATGAGCTGGACCTGCCCGCGATCACCGTCACCGGCACGCGGGACCGCGGCCGTGATGGGCAACCTTGGGAATGGCGCCTTGAGCCCTTCCACGCCGCGCCGGCCGGTCGGCAGTACGCGGTGGTCCTCGAGGAGGGCGCCCACGATATGGGGGGGCTCGATCGTGCGTCCGTGCACCTACCGAACCTATCGGACGAAGCCATCGCGCAGCTCGTCTTGGAGAGCACCCTGCAGTTTTGGAATGCCTGGCTCAAAGAGCGCGCCGGTGATCAGGCGTCCTTGCGCCAGTCCCGCACGCTCTTTCAGGGGGGTGCAGAAGCGCGCCTGATGGTCCGATGAGCCGGTGCCGCTCGCCGAGGCGGCAGGCGCGGGCCCTAGGAGTAGCCGAAGCGCTCCGCCATCGCCCGCACCTCATCGCTGAAGCCCACATCGTCCTGGCGCCAGGGCAATGGGCCCTCGAGGGAACTCGGGCGTATCCGCGCATGGCGCAGTGCCGGGGAGCGCAGGTAGTTGATGTCGTTTCCAAGGTGGGCACCGAGCGGGCCGAGGCTGGCGTAGGGCGAGTCCTCGGGATGCATCATCGCCTCCAGAGCCTCGTCATCTGTGCGCAGTCCGAGCCAGCGGCAGATTTTACGCAGGGCGCTGCTGGGGGCGTTGAGCACGTCTTCGCCCCGGAGTGTCATCTGCCGGTGCGCCGGCACGTTGGCGAGGGCCTCGACGATGTTCTGCTGCACGTCCAGCCAGGAGATCTGCGGATCGACGACCGGTGGATCGGCCGAGTAGTCCACGGAGTTGGAGAGGATAGCCATCATGCCCTTGGCGATCTTCATGATCGAAACGCCCTGGGTGCGCGGATGGCGCAGTAGATGCAGGAAGTAGGCGTCAGGGAATGCCTCCATCAGGCGCGCCAGGTATTCCGGTTTGGAGCTGTAGACAGGGCTCTTATCCACGACTCGCAAGGGCGCGACCCGTTCACACAACTCCAGGTAGACGTCCTGGGTGCTGTGATCGAGGCGCGTGAGCATCCAGCGCTTGGCCATATCTACCGACACCAGGCTCTGTTCAGCGCCGTACAGCTGGGCCACGACGCGCATCAGGCCGTGAATCTGGATTTGCCGATAGCCGGCAAACTCCTCGATCAGATCACGCACGGAGTCGGTCACGAACAGGTTTAGCTCCGGCATCCCGTAGGCTTGGGGGTGCTGGCCCAACATGCCGTTGATCAGAGAAGTGAACGAGCGCGGCGAGCCCAAGATGAAAAGAGGCGGCGGCGGCGGCTCGACCTGCCTGAGGGGCACCCCACCCGCGTGAGCGTTTAGGGAGGAGCTGTCGGGTGCGGGCGAGGACATGGGAACCGTTGGCGTCTCAGCGATCGTCTAACAGGGAGTCGAAGCGCGGCACCTTACCAGAGCGGCGCCGCCTTGGGAGTGATCTGCGTGTCAGGCCTCGAAGAGGTGAGAACCGTGCGGTGCGCCCGGGAACTGGCGTTGCTCCTGGGGCACACTCTCAAGCATTTGCCGTATCGCGGTATCATATTGGTTTTGCGGAAGTAACCGAATAACCAACCGGGTGACAGGCGACCGACGTCGGCGCCACCCACCGCACCATCTATCGAGAAGGCCGTTGGAAACAAATCGCAGGCTCAACACCGTAGATGCCGATCAGCTTAGCGAGGAAGAGAAGGCCCGCCAGCTGCGTCTGCTCGCCCTGCGTGAGCGGATCTCTCCCGATGCGTCGGTCTCGCCGCTGCTCTCGGGGTCCCCGCCGCCGCCGCCGCGCGCCGGCGATTCTCAGGCCGGGGATGCCCCGCCGGTGGGAGAATCCGGGGATGAAGGCGAGGAGATCAACGCTTTCCTCAAGACCTTGGTGGATAAGCGCAAGGCGCGCCACCACCAGCTGCAGATCATCCAGGACTTCTTCGAGAACCCGGTCGAATTTGGCGTCGAGATCGACTTCATACCCAGCGGCACACCGCTGAGCGAAATCAAGGCTCGCAAAAAGGAGCTGAGTTACCGCGTGAAGCTGCTGAACAGCGTGCTTGACGCCTTCCAGGGTGAGCTCGCGATGCTCGAGCAGGCTGAGCGCTCCGCCTTGAGTCCCACCGTTGATGAACCCGGGGAGGGTGCTCGTACGCGCGAGGACATCCATCCCCAGCTGCCCGCGGCCGATGGTAAGGAGAGCTGAGTGGCCAGCGTGATCGCTAGGCCGCGTCCCTACGAGCCGGCGCCCAATCCCGGATTGGGGCTGGATCAGTTCCGCATGATCGCGCCGAACGGGTTCGGTGACGGCCACAACAGTTTCCCCCACTCGGTCGCTTGGTATCGAGATCGCGTGTACGTCGGAACCACGCGCTCGAATTTCCAGATGATCAAGATCCAGCACACCTTTAAGAACATGCCTGTGCCCCTGTGGCCGGTGGAGGGGCCCGACGACGCAGAGGGGCTCTACCGCGACTTGGATCGACGCGCGCAAATATGGGCCTTCGACCCAAAGACCGGCGTGTGGGATATGGTGCACGTAGCGCCGGAGGTGCCCGCGATCGGCGGCCACTTCGGCATGGTTGCTCGCGAGACCGGTTTTCGCAGCATGGCCGTTTTCCAGGGCGAATCTGATCCCGAGCCCGCGCTGTACGCGGCGACCTGGGCGGTGAGTCGATCTCCGGGCGCGCTGCTGCTGCGCTCCACGGACGGCAAGGAGTTTCACCCGGTGTCCCCATTCGGCATCATCGAGGGTCTGCCGGTCACCGCGACCCGAGTGCTGATTCCCTTCAAGGGGCGCCTTTTCACCTCACCCACTGGCACCCGCGGCTTCGACGTCAAGTTTGTGATCAACGTGTCCGGGAACCCGGTGATCTACGAGAGCCGAGATCCTGCCAACGGCAATTGGGTGCCCGTGAACGAGCCAGGCTTCGGCAATCCAGATAACCAGGGCGTACTGATGCTCTGCGAGTTCCAGGATCGCCTCTACGCCACCACCTTCAACAACAATGGCTTCGAGGTGTGGTGGAGTGATTGTGAGGGCGAACCGCCCTACCGCTGGGAGAAGGTGCTAGACAAGGGCGGCGGCCGTGGTGCTGAGAACCAGATCGGCGTCACCATGCACGTGTTCAAGGGCGCCCTCTACATCGGTACGGCGATTCAAAATGGTGGCAACGATCTCAACAACAAGATCGGACCCGCCGGTTCCGAGGTGATTCGTATCAATGCGGATCACACCTGGGATCTAATCATTGGCAGCGCGCGCTACACCGATCAGGGCAAGAAGATACCGCTAAGCGGCGTCGCCGCCGGCTTTGGCAACGTGTTCAACGGCTACTTCTGGTCAATGACCGCGCACGACGGCTGGCTATATGTTGGGTCCATGAACTCTACGATCTGGGTTCGATTCTTGAACAGCGATACCTACAATGCGGGCATTCGTAACGTGGTTGGCCACGTAGGTGCCGAGAACATCGTGGACAACGAAGGTGGCTGCTCCCTGTGGCGCACGGCTGACGGTGAGAACTGGATGCCCGTCACCAAGGTCGGCTTCGATAACAGGTACAATCTCGGTATCCGGAACCTGCTTTCTACGCCCCACGGCCTGGTGGCCGCCGTGGCCAACCCCTTCGGCCCTCGCGTCGCCGTACGCGGCGAGAACGAAGAGTGGCACTACACGGACAACCCTCGCGGCGGCTGCGAGATGTGGTTCGGACGCTTCTGGGATGAGGATCCGCCGGAACACCCGCTACGCCGGTGCGCCAAGAGCGTGTCGGATTGGCTGGAGTCTTCACGGGGCGAGGCAACCGCCTGGTTCGGCGGCGAAGAATAACTCCTACACGTAACACCCACCATCAACAACACACACAAATGGCGGCAGACCCAATGGAAGTTGTAACTACTTACGAACCGTACGCACAGGAGCCGGAGTACATCGGGGCCAACAAGGCCCTGCTTGAGACCATCGAGCTCGGGCCGGTTAAGCGCGTGCTCGACCTCGCTTGCGGCACGGGCCTGATGACCGATCTGCTCATGCAGCTCAAGCCTGGAATTGCCGTCAACGGTATCGATCTTTCCGGCGAGTCCCTCGCCATTGGCCGTCGTCAGCTGCGTGAGAAGGGCGTACTGGTCGAGTCTCAGGAAGAGCTGGACGCGGCCGCCGCTGAAGGGCGCAGCGCCATGTACATGGTGGAAGGCAGCGCCATGGACCTCGACCATTTTGCCGATAACACCTTCGACATGTGCATGATCGGCAATGCCATCCACCTGATGCCAGACAAGGATCAGTTCGTGCGCAACGTGTACCGCGTGCTCAAGCCCGGCGCCCCGTTCGCCTTCAACTCGGTCTTCTTCACCGGCACCTTCGGTGAGGGCAGTGAGCCGGTGTACAAGGAATGGATGATGGGCGCCGTGAGCATTCTCATGGAGAAGAACGCGGAGCTGATCAAAGAGGGCAAGGCGCCGATCAAGCGCAAGCGCGGGACGGCAGGCAAGGCCTTTGACAAGGACTGGAAGACCCCTGAGGGCTGGGCCGGTGTACTCGAGCAGGCGGGCTTCGACGTAGAGCGCGTTTACAAGCGCCCGATTCCGATCGACCAGCGTGGCCTTGAGCTCGTGGGTGCCTACGGCGGTCTCGCCGAGGTGCTGATGAGCGGCTACCCCGTCGACATCTCCAGTGAGTGCCTGCAATACGCGGTCGGCCCCGCCTTCGAGAAGATGGGTGTGACCGAGGTCGTGCGCTACTGGCTGGAAGTGACCGGCGTCAAGAGATAGCAGCGCTCCTAGGCGCGGCGTGCCTGACCGTGGGGCGCGTTCGCCGCATCGCCTAGCAGGTTGAGCGCCATCACGGTGAGCACCATCGCACTCGCTGGCGCTAAGCATACGTGGGGGCGAGTCTCTAAGGAGGCTCGCCCCTCTGCGATCATGGCCCCCCAACTCGGTGTTGGCGGGCTGACCCCAAGGCCCAGGTAGCCGAGCGCGCCTTCCAAAACAACCACGACCGCTGCCACTAACGTGCACAGGGTCAGCAAGGGCGGCAGCACATTCGGTAGCACGTGATGGCGTAGCACGGTGAGGTGGCTCGCCCCGAGCGAGCGGGCCGCGTCGACGTAGGGCAGCTGGGCGATGACCCGTGTTCGCACGCGCGCGACGCGCGCGAACACAGGCGTGCTGAGTAGCCCGAGCGTCCAAACGAGCGTGGTTACCGATCCGCCGATGGATACGGCAAGCAGCATCGCAATGAGCAGAGCGGGCAGGGCGAGTAGCGTGTCGGTGAATAGCCTCGCTATGCGTTCGGGCCAGCCGCCAAGGTAGGCGGCTAGTACGCCTAGGGTGCCTCCCACCAGCAGTCCGAGCAGGGGGCAGAAGACGGCCACCGCAAGGGAGATGCGCCCGCCGTAAAGGACGCGGCTCAGAAGATCACGACCGAAGCTGTCAGTGCCTAATGGATGGCTTATGCTCGGCAGGGCGCGCCGATCTCCAAGGGCCATCGCCGATGGGTCCGCCAGGGGCCAGAGATCGGCGCTCAGTGCGCCACCGCCGATCAGCGCCAGCCAAAGGCTAGCGAGTGACAGCATGCGCCGAGGGTGGTTGCTTGCCTTGCCGTTCATGCGCCCAGGCCGCGACTTCGTGGATCGAGCCAGGACGCTAACGCGTCGGCCAGCAGATTGGCCAACACGAAAGCGGCAGCTACGATCAGGACGCAGCTTTGCACCGTGGGCAGATCCCGCGCGAGAACCGCGTCCTTGAGGAGGCGGCCCATGCCAGGTAGGGCAAAGATTGACTCGACAACCACGGCGCCCGCCATCAGGTGACCGGTGTTGAGCGCTACCAAGGTGATCAGCGGCAGGCAGGCTGCGCGCAGCACGTCGCGCACCAGAAGCGAGCCCTCGCTGGCGCCGAAGGCCCGCGCAGTTCGAGCCCAAGGTTGATTTAGCAACTGCAGCAGTTCTCCTCGCAACATGCGCAGGTAGATGGGCAACTCCACCAGGGCAAGGCTTAGGGCTGGCAGGATCAAGGCGCGTAGAGGCCACATGACGCCGGCCGCGTCAGCGGGGTAGCCGCTCGCGGGGAACCATCCGAGAGTGATCGCGAAGATCAGGATCAAGCCCAAGGCGAGGATGTATGCGGGCGTCGACAGGGCGATGAAGCTTAGGGCGCCGATCAACTGATCGAGCATGCTGCCTGGGCGGCGGGCACTGAGTAGGGCCAGTGGTACGGCGAGGCCGAGGGCGATCACCTGGGTTAGAACCATGAGTGCGGCCGAGACTCCAAGTCGGTTCATGACGGCGGGACCGACGGCCTGCCCAGTCCGCGTGGAGGTGCCGAAGTCTCCTCGCGCTGCGTGACTCAGCCAGTCGGTGTAGCGCGCCGGCCAGGGCCGATCTAGTCCCAGCTCTGCGCGCAGGGCATCCACTTGAGCGGCTGTCGCGCTTTCGCCCAGCGCCGCCAGGGCGGCATCGCCCGGAAGGGCGTCAGTCAAAAGGAAGCCGCCGAGGCTCGCTAGCAGCCCCACCACTAACAGATGTAATAGCCGCTCCAAGGTGGCTATGCCTCAGGGGATGGCTTGGGAGGATGGGGCGATACCGCGAAGACTGAGCAGTCCCCCGCGCAGGGAAAGCTCGCCCGCAAGATCCGCTCGGGCGATGGCGAAGTAGGTGTTCTCGGCGAGGTAGAGGTAGGGCACTTGATTGGCCAGATAGCGTTCCAACGCACAGTACGCCTCGCCTCGTTGGGTGGGGTCTATCGTATTGCGTGCGGAGGTTAACAGTCCGTCGAGCTGCGCTGACGCCAGCCCGGTGACGTTAAAGGGGCTAGTCGAGTGAAACAGCCCGTAGAGATCCGGGTCTGGATCGACCGAATCGCGCAGGCGCCACGGGCCGACCTGAAAGCGGCGGCGGAACACGCTCGCCACCAGCTGCACCTGCTCCATCGGCTGCAGTGTGACCTCGACGCCGACCGCCTGCCAGAACTGCTGGAAGATCTGCCCCGCTGCTTGGCCACGGGGAGTCGCCGTGTGGCCGAAGGTCACGGCCACGGGCGCGCCGTACTCGGCGAGTAGGCTTTTGGCCTTTGCGGGGTCGTGCTCGGGCCAGTGGGAGTCGCAGTGAAACGGCGAGCCAGGACCGTAGGGATCGTCGGCGGCAAGGACGCCGTCTTCCGAGACGGCGGCGACGTAGGCCGCCGAATCGCTGGCGTGAGCTAGGGCGCGACGCACCCTCACGTCGTCGAAGGGCGCTTCGCGCGTGTTCAGGACCAGCAGGCGAGCTCCCGCGCCGCGTCGGCGTTGCACGCGTAGGCCGAGCGCCTCCGCACGGGCCGCGCTGCTCCCGTCCAGGGTCCAAATGACGTCCACATCGCCGGCCCGTAGGGCGGCGAGGCGGCCCTGCTGATCGGGCAGAATGCGGTACTCGAGGGTGCCAGGGCGCAGGTCGATCTCATCGCCTTTGGTGGCCCAATACTGGTCATTGCGGGTCAGGGTCACCACCTCGCCGTCGCGCCATTCGGTGAAGCGGTAGGGGCCCGTTCCTACGGGGGCGCGGTTGAAGGTCTCGCCGTCACCTAGGGCGGCGGGGGAGCCGATTAACGACACGACTGACGGCTCGCCGAGTACCGCAGGCAGCGCTGCCCAGGGGCTGCTCAGCTCAAAGCGCAGCTCGTACTGCCCGCTGACCACCACCTCTCGGAGGGGGCCGAGAAAGGGTCGACAAGCGCAGCGATTGGCGGGGTCGATCAGGCGCCGAAAGTGGTTTGCGACCGCCGCCGAATCGAGCGCGCTACCATCGTGAAAGGTCACGCCCTGGCGCAGGACCAGGGACCACACTCGCAGGTCCGCCGAAGGCTCTAGCGAGAGGGCCAGACGCGGCTGGATCGCGCCGCGCTCGTCTAGGGTGATCAGGGTATCGAAGACTGCGTCTGCCACCGTGAGCGTGCTGACGCCCATGAGGCGTGTGCGCAGGGGGTCGAACCCCTGCAAATCGGCCTCGAGACCGATTCGCAGGGTAGCGGGCACGCTGGCCGCTGCGGCGGGCTCACCGCCGCCGGGGGCGTTGGCAGGGGGCGCGGGTGAGCACCCGGCCAGACCGAGCACGGCGATGACGAGGAAGGCATCGCAGACCCTCGGCGAGCGCGTCTTGCGGGCAGGCGGGCGGGAGATCGAATGCATGTACGAGAGTTTACATCGCGCTCGCGGCGGCTTCGGGTAGAATTCGCGCATCGCTGAAACGGATCAGCGGCCCATCAAAGGAGTGTTCTATGAACTTCAGCCGTACCCTCGCTGCCGCCGCCCTAGCTGGCGTTGTCGCGTCTGCCGCCGCTTACGCGCAGGACGAGCGGTCTTCCCGCTGGGACGAGCTCGATCCCGACACCCAGGCAAAGCTGCTCGAAGAGTGGGAGTCAAAGTCTCCGGAAGAGCAGGCCGCATTCAAGCAGGGCGTCCAGGAGCGCCGTGCCCGTTTCCAGGAGCTCTCCCCGGAGCAACAGGAAGCCATGCGTTCTCGCCGTGAGGCCAACAAGGCCGAGTACCAGAACCTGAGCGACGAGGAGAAAGCCGCTGCTCGCGAGCAGGCTAAGGACCGTCGTGCGCAGTTCCGCAACATGTCCGAGGAGGAGCGCCAAGAGATGCGTGCCCGCCGCGGCGAGGGTGGTGCTGCAGGCCGCGGTGGCAACCGCGACCGCATGGTCGAGGGCATGCAGGAGCGTGCGAAGGACATGACGCCGGAAGAGCGCGAGGCTGCCCGCGAGCAGATGCGCTCCCGCGCCGGTGAAGTGTCCAAGGAAGATCGCGCTGCGCGCCGTGAAGAGATGCGTGGCCGAGCCGCCAACATGACCCAGGAAGAGCGCGACAACGCGCGCAAGAAGTGGGAAAACCGCAAGGAAAAGGACGACGGCGATAACCGTCGCTAACATCTGACCCACGCGACTTCTCGCGCGAGGGCCGGGGCGAAAGCCTCGGCCCTCGTTTCGTTTTCTCTCCGCCTCAGGGAGCGCCATGACAACCGTTCTTAGCGTCAACGTGAATAAGGTGGCGTGGCTGCGCAATGCGCGAATGGGACACGACCCAGACGTGCTAGAGATGGCACAGCTGTGCGTGGATGCAGGCGCGGACGGGATTACGGTGCACCCACGCCCGGATCAACGCCACATTCGCCCCGATGATGTGCGCACGCTGGCAGCCGCGCTGGGCCCACAAAGGGTGGAGTTGAACGTCGAGGGCAACCCCTTTAACGGCCCCACCGACGAGGGGTATCCGGGCTTCCTCGCCCTATGTCGGGAAGTGCTGCCCACGCAGGTGACGCTCGTGCCCGACGCTGAGGATCAGCTGACCTCCGACCACGGGTGGCAGATCGCCCCTAACGCACAACGCCTGGCACCGATCGTCGCTGGCCTGCGCGAGCAGGGCGCGCGGGTGTGCCTTTTCGTCGATCCTGGATGTTCGGAGCTGGAGGCGATTGCAGCCCTCGGCGTCCATCGAATCGAGCTGTACACGGAGGGCTACGCGCGACTGTTCCGGGCCGAGGAGGGTACAGGAGAAGCCTTGAGTGAAACCCTGGCACTGTATGCGGCGACGGCGCGGGAGGCACAGGCGGCTGGCTTGGAGGTCAATGCAGGGCACGATCTGAACCTGCACAACCTGACGACCTTTTGCGCTGCAGTGCCGAACATCCTCGAAGTGTCGATCGGACAAGCATTGATCGCCGATGCCCTGCGCTTTGGCCTCTCGGAAACGGTCCGGCGCTACCAGGCAGCGATCGCGCGCGCCTGAGCGGCAGCGCGGGAAAGGGGCGAGGCCCGCGCACGTCCAGCACACTGCTCCCTTAGGGGGCACAGGCCGCCCCGAATCCGAGCACCGTGAACAACTTGCGCAAATGCGTGAGTGTGCAATGATGTGCTCGTTGCCAACGATACGCGGTGAGCTAGGGAGAGGCCGTCGCGAGGTGACGCTCGACGCCGCGTACGCGTTCGCAGGTACGCATCGTCGTTCCCTATAAAAAGACTCCAAGAAAATTCGGACACATCCCGGGGGGTGCTATGGGGAATCGCGTCTGCGCGATCCTGGTCGCCGCCGTTGCAGCTGTCGCAGCAGGTTGCAACGGGGCGGTGAGCGAAGACATACGCGTGCTGGCAGGAACGACCAGTCACGCCGGAGCGATAAGCGTGAACGGCGACGTGCTCGTGGCGGAGCACGTCGCGGCTGGCGGGGGCGCGTTTCGTACGGTCAATGGAGATATCCACATCGGCGCCGGGGCGCAGGTGGATGCGTGTACGTCCGTCCATGGGCGGATTACCGTGGGTGAGGGCGCGAGGACCGGGCCCCTAGAAGCTGTCAACGGTGATCTAGCCGTGGCCCGTGCCGCCTTGGTGAATGGCCCCATTAACTTGGTCAACGGCAGGGTGTCGATCGAGGACGACGTACGGGTCGTCGGCGGCGTCGGTACGGTGAACGGGGAGATCAAGATACGCGGCAGCGTGGTGGGAGGCGACGTGGTGAACTACAACGGCGCGATCACACTGACGGAGGGCACGGAGGTGCTTGGCGATGTCATCGTGCGTGACACGGTGGGGGTGAACGGCCAGCGCGTGCCCCGCGTGGTGATCGGTCCGAACAGCGTTGTGGCCGGTCGGCTCGTGTTCGAACGCCCCGTGCGACTGTACATCCATGAGACGGCAACGGTGGCGGACACCGGTGGCTTCGCGAGTGCGACCTTCTCCACCGCTTCCTGGGATGGCCGCTGAGCAACCCGCAAGCGGGGGGCAGCTAGCCCTGCCGGAGCACCAACCTACCGGCAACGTGCTGGAGGGGTTGCGTATCCGTGAGAGCACGCGAGCGAAGCGGCTGTCGATTCACGTATGCCCGCACAAGGGCGTGGAGGTGGTCGTCCCGCGTGCGACGTCTGCGGCGCGCGTTCAACGCTTCGTGGAAGAGCACCGTGGCTGGATAGAGCAAACGCGCGCGCGCCTGATCGCCTCGCCATGTGCTGCTTTCGATCAGTCCCTGCCCGACCGCGTGGATCTGCGCGCGATCGATGCTGCCTGGCGCGTGTTGTTGGAGCCGGAGGAGTCCGCGCTCGAGGGGCGCGTGCGCTTAAGCGAGTCTGCGACGGACCTGATTCTGCGTGGAAACACCGGCCACACGGGGAGGGCTCGCGATGAGCTGCGTCGGTGGTTGGCCGCCAAGGGGCGTACATACCTGGTGCCCTGGACCGCGCGCCTCGCCAAGCATCATGGTTTCGAGCACGGGCGCATTCAAGTTCGCGGCCAAAAGACGCGTTGGGGCAGCTGCTCTTCGCGCGGTACCTTGAGCCTGAACTATTCGCTCCTATTTCTGGAGCCGTCTCTGGTGCGCTACGTGATGTTGCACGAGCTGGCGCACACCCGGGTCATGTCGCACAGCGACCGGTTTTGGGCGCTTCTATGCGCCATGGAGCCGCGGGCGCGGCAGTTAGATCGCCAGCTCAACGATGCCTGGCGCGACATTCCCGGGTGGGCGATCCCGCGCTGACGGTTCCGTGGCTGCATCAGTTGATAAACAGGTCGTTGATCAGCGGCTCGCCGGGCTCCACGGCGTAGTCGCGCAAGTCATCTACGCCCTCCTGGCGGAGCACCTGCTCGTCCGTGTAGAAGTTGCCTGTGCAGCTGCTCGCCTCGCGGGTGACGACCGCGTGTGCCGCATCGGCCATGATGCTCGCCTTGCGCGTGTGCTTGTGGTCGACAGGGCCGCTGGCCATGATTAGCGCCGACGTGGCGATCGCCGTGCGTGGCCACAAGGCGTTGACGCCTATGCGCGGCGACCCGCACTCCGCGGCAAGCCCCATGGCGATCATGCTCATCGCATACTTCGACACGGTGTAGGCCGTGTGATCCTTGAACCACTTCGGCTCCATGCTTATCGGCGGTGAGATGTTGAGGATGTGTGGATTGTCCGCGCGCTCCAGGCTGTCGAGGCAGGCGCGTGACATGGCGAACACGCCGCGCACGTTGATGTCGAACATGAGGTCGAAGCGTTTCATCTCCGTCTGCTGAGCGCGGCTTAGGCTGATGGCGCCGGCGTTGTTGATCAGCACATCGATACCGCCGAAGGTCTCGACTGCCTTGGCCACTGCCGCCTCAATCTGATCCTCGAAGCGCACGTCCATCTTGACCGCTAGGGCCTTACCGCCGGCCGACTCCACATCACGCGCTGCCGTGTGGATTGTGCCGGGAAGCGTGGGGTGCTTTTCGTCGGTCTTGGCCGCGACGACCACGTTCGCACCGTCGCGGGCGGCGCGCACCGCGATGGCGTGACCGATGCCGCGGCTGGCGCCGGTGATGAAGACGGTCTTGCCGCTCAGTGTTCTCGACATGGACTTACTCCGATGCAAGCGGGACGCTTGTTCCTACTGTTGGGGGCTAGCTGGCTCACTTCGCCGCCAGCTGACGCAGCACGTATTGCAGGATACCGCCGTGGCGGTAGTAATCGCGCTCCTTGGGGGTATCGATACGCACGATGGCCTCGAAGCCGCGCTCCGTACCGCCGTCGGGCAGCACGCGGATCGTGACACGCTCGGCGTCGCCGCCACCTAGGCCATGCACGTGGTAAGTCTCCTCGCCGCTCAAGCCCAGGGAAGTCGCGTCCTCCCCGTCGATAAACTGCAGGGGCAGCACGCCCATACCGATCAAATTCGATCGGTGGATGCGTTCATAGCTCTTGGCGAGCACTGCGCGCACGCCCAGTAGGAGGGTGCCCTTAGCGGCCCAGTCACGGCTGGATCCGGTGCCGTATTCCGCCCCGGCGATCACAAGCAGGGGGATACTGTCCTCGGCGTAGCGGATGGCGGCATCGTAGATCGATAACTGCTCGCCCGATGGTATGTGCCTGGTCCAGCCGCCCTCCGTGCCCGGGGCCAACTGATTGCGCAAGCGGATGTTGGCGAAGGTGCCGCGCATCATAACTTCGTGATTGCCGCGCCGTGAGCCGTAGGAGTTGAAGTCCTTGGCCTTGACCCCGTGGTCGATCAGGTAGCGCGCTGCCGGTGAGTCCTTGGCGATGCTGCCCGCGGGCGAGATGTGATCGGTAGTTACCGTGTCGCCCAGCAAGGCGAGGACGCGAGCGCCCTGAATGTCGCCGATCGGGTTCGGTGTCGCTTGGAGCCCGACGAAGTAGGGCGGCTTGCGTACGTAGGTGGAGTCGTCTTCCCAAGCGAATTGACCGCCCGTGGGCACGGGCAGCGCCCGCCAGTGCGCATCACCGGTGAAGACATCCTCGTAGGTGGAGGAAAACATGTCAGCGTCGAGGGAGGTGCCCGTCGCCGCCTGGATGTCCTGCTGTGAAGGCCAGATATCGCGCAGGAAGATCGCATTGCCGGCGGCATCGTGGCCGAGGGGCTCGTTCGGTAGATCGATCTGCATGGTACCGGCGATGGCGTAGGCCACCACCAGCGGAGGTGATGCCAGGAAGTTCATGCGCACGAGGGGGTGGATACGACCCTCGAAGTTGCGATTGCCGGAGAGTACGGAGCAGGCGGTCAACTGACCTTCGGTAACGGCATCTGCGATCTCCCTGCGCAGGGGGCCGGAATTGCCGATGCAGGTGGTGCAGCCGTAGCCCACCACATGGAAGCCCAGAGCCTCCAGGTCGGCGAGCAAATCTGCTCGCTCGAGGTAGCGGGTCACCACTTGTGAGCCAGGGGCCAGGCTGGTCTTGACCCACGGCTTGGTGCGCAAGCCCCGCGCTCGAGCGTTGCGGGCGAGCAGGCCGGCACCGATCATGACGGCCGGATTAGAGGTATTCGTGCAGCTGGTGATCGCGGCGATAAGCACTGCGCTGTCGCGCAGAGTTTCGGTCTCCCCGGCGGGTGTCTCAAAGGTGATACTCGCATCGCTCGCCCCCGCTTGCCTTAACAGTTCGGTGATAGTCGCCTTCGCCTGGCTGATGGCGATGCGATCCTGGGGGCGGTGAGGGCCTGCGATGCTCGGCTCCACGCTGGCGAGGTTCAGCTCGAGTAACGCCGAGTAACGTGCCGGCGGCGCACCAGTCTCGCGCCACATGCCCTGAGCCTTCGCGTAGTCACGCACCAGCGCGATGTGCTGTTCGCTGCGCCCGGACAGTGCCATGTAGCGCAGGGTCTCCTCATCGATGGGGAAGATGCCGCAGGTTGAGCCGAACTCCGGCGCCATGTTGCCAAGGGTCGCGCGATCGGCCAAAGGCAGGTGGTCAAGTCCGTCACCGAAGAACTCTACAAACTTACCGACCACGCCGAGCTCACGCAGCATCTGCGTGCAGGTGAGCACCAGGTCTGTCGCCGTAGCCCCCTCGGCGAGCTTGCCCGTGAGTCGGAAGCCGACGACTTCGGGCACGAGCATCGTGATGGCTTGACCGAGCATCGCGGCCTCCGCCTCGATACCGCCCACGCCCCAACCGAGTACGCCGATGCCGTTGATCATCGTGGTGTGCGAGTCGGTGCCTACCACCGTATCCGGGTAGAGTAGGGCACGGCCGTTGGCGCCGTTGGCCTCGCGCCGAAAGACCACGTGCGCAAGGCGCTCGAGGTTCACCTGGTGCACGATGCCCGTGTTCGGCGGTACCACGGCGAAGTTATCGAAGCCCCTTTGCCCCCAACGCAAGAAAGTGTAGCGCTCACGGTTGCGGTCGAACTCGATCTGCGTGTTGCGCGCCAGCGCGTCTTCCGCGCCATACACGTCCACCTGCACAGAGTGATCGATGACCAGTTCCGCCGGGGATTGGGGATTGATCACCAACGGATCACCGCCGAGCTCGGCGACCGCATCGCGCATAGTGGCGAGATCAACTACCGCCGGCACGCCCGTGAAGTCCTGCATGATCACGCGCGCAGGGGTGAAGGCGATCTCCCCGCCGCGGCCGCTCTGCGGATCCCACATCGCCAGCGCCTTGATGTCATCGGCCGTGACGTCCGCGCCGTCTTCGTGGCGAAGTAGATTCTCGAGGAGGATCTTCAGCGAGTAGGGGAGACTGGGTAGATCGATGCCAGGGATTGCACTCAGGCGATAGTAGTCGTACTGCTGACCGTCGGACTCGAGCGTGTCGCGCGCTTTGAAAGAGTCAGTCATGCCGTCTCCGGTGCTGTCGGGACCCGCCACAGCCTGAGCTGTCAAGAAGTATAGTGAT
The DNA here is from genome assembly GCA_039193195.1 of Pseudomonadota bacterium. Classification (NCBI taxonomy): domain Bacteria; kingdom Pseudomonadati; phylum Pseudomonadota; species Pseudomonadota bacterium. The sequence continues at coordinate 18,023 of JBCCWS010000024.1, read as the reverse complement.
CGGCCGATGTGCTGTCGGTTACCGGTGCCCTTGCATCACGCGTTCGATTGGCGCTGGCGCCGGCGATGATGCGCCGCTCGCGGTGGATGGTGGCGCCGCCGAGGCAGCGCTCGCCGTCGTAGAACACAACGAACTGTCCCGGCGTCACGGCGCGTTGGGCGTCGTCGAAGCGAACCTCCAGCGCGCCGTGTTGGTCGGCGCTGGCGAGCACCTGGCAGGCCTGGGGCGCCTGCCGGTAGCGAACGCGTGCTTGCAGCGTGGCGGGAAACACGGGCGGCGTGTCGCCGATCCAGTGAGGGGCCTCGGCCCACAGTCGATCGCTCAGGAGCTGGTCATCATCGCCCTGGGTGACGATCAGCCGGTTCTCTTCCACGTGCTTGTTCACCACGTACCAAGGGGCATCCTTGCCGTCGGCACGACCGCCAAGGCCCAAGCCCCGGCGCTGGCCCAGGGTATAGAACATCAGGCCCTGGTGTTCCCCGACTTGTTCACCTGCAGGCGTACACATGGGCCCTGGTTGCGCGGGCAGATAGCGCGCCAGGAACTCGCGAAAGGGTCGCTCGCCGATGAAGCAGATACCCGTGCTGTCACGCCGATCGTGGTTGGCCAATCCCGCCTGTCTCGCCTGCTCCCGCACCTCCTGCTTGTGCAGCTCGCCGAGGGGAAAGTAGGTGATGCGCAGCGCTGCCGCGCTGACGGCGTGCAGAAAGTAGCTCTGGTCCTTGTGCGGGTCCACGCCCTTGAGCAGCTGGGGGCTCGATCCGGTGTGGCGAACCCGCGCGTAGTGGCCGGTGGCAATGGCCTCGCCACCTAGCCGTCGTGCGTAGCGTAGGAACACGCCGAACTTGATCTCTCGGTTACACAGCACGTCGGGGTTAGGGGTGCGGCCGCGTCGGTACTCCTCGAGCAAGTAGGTGAACACCGACTCGCGGTATTGGGTCGCGAAGTTCACCCGGTGCAGCGGGATGCCCAGTTCGCGACAGCAGGCAGCGGCGGACTGCACATCCTCGGCGTTGGTGCAGTACGCGTCGTCGTCGCCGTCCCAATTGGTCATGTGCAGGGCCTGCACATCGTGCCCCTGTTCGAGTAGGCGCAGGGCAGCGACCGCCGAGTCCACGCCACCGGACATGCCAACGATAACCTTCACGCTAATGGGTTTCCTGGCTAGGATTCGTCGCCGGCGAGCAGCGGCAGCACTAGGGCCTGGGCCTGCTCCGCCGCATTGCCCGTGTAGTCCGCCGGCTCCATCGCTAGCAGCCGCGCCCGCGCGTCGTCCGGGATGTCGAGGCCGCGGATAAACTCGCGCAGCGTCTCAAGATCGATACGGCGGCCGCGGCTCAAGGCCTTCAGCTGCTCGTAGGGTGAGTGGAGGCCGTAGCGACGCATGACCGTCTGCACCGCCTCGGTCAGCACTTCTACGTTGCCGGCGAGGTCCTCTGCCAAGCGTTCTTCGCCGGCGGCCAGCTTGTCGAGGCCGCGCATCAGGGAGACCCAGGCCAGCTGCGAGTAGGCCACGGCGCTGCCCACATTACGCATGACGGTGGAGTCGGTGAGGTCACGTTGCCAACGGGAGATGGGCAGCTTGGCGGCGAGGTGTTCGAGTAGCGCGTTGGCGAGGCCGAGGTTGCCTTCCGCGTTTTCGAAGTCGATCGGGTTGACCTTGTGCGGCATGGTGGAGGAGCCCACCTCGCCAGCCACTGCGGCCTGGCGGAAGTAGCCGACGGAGATGTAGCCCCAAACGTCGCGGGCTAGGTCGATCAAGACCGTGTTTAGGCGGCGCAGGGCATCGCAGTACTCGGCGATCCAATCGTGCGGTTCGATCTGCGTGGTCAGCGGGTTAGGCGTGAGGCGCAGCTCGGTGATGAAGCGCGCACTGAGGCTTGGCCAGTCCACCTGTGGATAGGCCGCATAGTGGGCGTTGAAGTTCCCCGTGGCGCCGTTTAACTTGCCGAGGACGGGTACCTGCTGAAGTTGGCGATGTTGGCGCATGAGGCGATGAAGAACGTTGGCCAACTCCTTGCCAAGGGTGGTTGGGCTCGCGGGCTGACCGTGAGTGCGGGCCAACATCGGCGTGGCTTGGTAGCGATGGGCGAGCTCCGTGAGGCGTTCGCGGAGCTGGGTCAATGTGGGGTCGATCACCTCGTGGCGCGCGGATGCGAGCATCAGCGCGTAGGCGAGGTTGTTGATGTCCTCGGAGGTGCACGCAAAGTGTAAAAACTCAGCCCCAGTCGCGAGGGACTGCCGTTCGGCAAAGCACTCCTTCAGGAAGTACTCCACGGCCTTTACGTCGTGATTGGTGGTGGCTTCAAGGGCCTTCACACGGGCTGCGTGGGCCTCATCGAAGCGCGCGTCAATCTCGCGCAGGTAACCGCGATCCGCATCGGACAGGGCGGCCAGCTCTTCGATCTGGGGTTCGTCGCTGAGCGCTTCGAACCAGGCCAGCTCTACTTTGACTCGATGATGGATTAGGCCGAATTCGCTGAACAGGTTGCGCAGAGCGCTCGTGTGGCGGGCGTAGCGCCCATCGAGGGGGCTGATCGCCGTAAGGCTGGAGAGTGCGAGTGGCTCCACGGAGGGGGTCTGTTACCGGCCTGGGATGATGGCGCACTATATCGCAAAGCCAGGGCCGTCGCCGCGGCGACGGGTCTTCAGGATCACCGAGATGACAGGGAGCTGCTATGACCGATGAGGGTGCGAAGTTTCGCGTTGAGAAAGACAGCATGGGGGAGCTGCAGGTGCCGGCGGCCGCCCTGTGGGCCGCCCAAACGCAGCGCGCCGTGCAGAACTTCCCGATCAGTGGCCTGACCATGCCGCGCGCGTTCATCCGCGCACTCGGGCTCATCAAGGGCGCCGCCGCCGATGCCAACGCCGGCCTGGGCTTGCTGCCAGTGTCGCTAGCGGAGGCGATTCGCGGCGCCGCCGAGGAGGTGGTGGCGGGGACTCACGATGCGCACTTCCCGGTTGACGTGTTCCAGACCGGTTCTGGCACCAGCTCCAACATGAACGCCAACGAGGTGATCGCCCACCTTGCCAGCGCACGCCTAGCGCACGGTGAGACTGCGCATCCCAACGATCACGTGAACATGAGCCAGAGCAGCAACGATGTGGTGCCTACGGCGCTGCACGTGAGCGCCGCGTTGCTGTGTCACGAGTTGCTGCTTCCCGCCTTGGACGACTTCGTCCAGGTCGCGCGAGCGCGGGCGACCGCGCTCGACGGCGTGATCAAGACCGGCCGGACTCACCTGATGGACGCCATGCCGGTGTCCTTCGGTCAGGAGATCGGCGCCTGGGCCGCTCAGGTGGCCGCGGGCAAGGCACGGGTGCAGGCGTGCCTGCCGCGTCTGCACGGATTGGCCCAGGGCGGCACCGCTGTGGGCTCGGGGATCAATGCGCACGAGGAGTTCGCGGATCGCTTCGCGGCGGCGCTCTCCGGGGCCACGGGTATCGACTTCTGTCGGGCGGACGACCCCTTCGAAGCGCAAGCCACCGTAGACACTGCCGTCGAGCTTTCTGGCGCCTTGCGTACCCTGGCCGTCAGCGTGATGAAGATCGCCAATGACCTGCGCTGGATGAACAGCGGCCCGCTAGCAGGTCTTGGGGAGATCACCCTGCCAGCCCTGCAGCCTGGGAGCAGTATCATGCCGGGCAAGATCAACCCGGTCATCGCCGAGGCGGCGGCCATGGCCAGCGCCCAGGTGATCGGCAACGACGCCACGATCACCATCGCGGGCCAGTCGGGCAACTTTCAGCTCAACGTCATGCTGCCGGTTACCGCCTATAACCTGCTGCAGAGTATCGAGCTCATGGCGCGAGTCACCCGCGCTCTAGCCCACGATGCGATCGCGGGCTTCGAGGTCAACCACGAGCAGGTGGAGCAGGCTTTGGCCCGCAATCCCATCCTGGTCACGGCGCTCAATCCCGTCATCGGCTACGAGAAGGGTGCCGCTATCGCCAAGAAGGCCTACGCCGAGGGTCGACCGATCATCGACGTAGCCCTGGACGAAACCGATCTCGATCGCGCCACTTTGGAGCGCCTGCTCGATCCCGCCCGCCTGGCACAGGGGGGCATCGTCGGCAATGGCGGTTAGCACCCCGTGGGCTGTCGCCAGGTGAACGACGGACCGCCATCGTCGTCTGATGATCCCCTGCTGGCGCGACTGCACGCCCGCTTGCTCGGCACCTCGCCAGGCCTCGCGCCTGAGTCGTTCCGCTTACCTACCCGCTCAGGAGCAGGCCTGCTGAGGCGGCGGATCGGCGAGGCCGGGAGCTTGCGCCAGTCGGCCGTGCTGGTGCCGCTGGTGGAGCGCAATGGCGGCACCACGGTCTTGCTCACCGAGCGCAGTTCAGGGCTCAAGCACCATGCGGGGCAGGTCTCCTTCCCCGGCGGGCGTATCGAGTCCCACGACGAGGACCCGCGCGCCGCCGCGTTGCGGGAGACTGAGGAGGAGGTGGGAATCGCCCCGGCAGAGGTGCAGGTGATCGGCTACCTCGATACCTACGTGACCGGTACCGGGTTCTCCATCGTCCCCGTGGTCGGGCGGGTACGGCCCTATCGCGAGCTCGATCTTGACGCCACGGAAGTGGCGTCGGCCTTCGAGGTTCCCCTGGACTACCTGATCGACCCGGCAAACCAGCGAATTGCCTCCCGAGAGTTCTACGGCGAGCGGGTCGAGTTCTATGAGATCGACTACGGCGGCCGCCTAATCTGGGGGGCGACGGCTGGAATAATCGTTGGGCTTTACGAGAAATTACAAGGTTTTGAAGATAAAAATTGAGAAACTACTAGAGATTATGGCGCAGCTGCGCCATCCCGACCGAGGATGTCCATGGGACGTGCAGCAGTCCTTCGCCACGATTGCGCCGTACACGGTAGAAGAAGCGTATGAGGTGGCAGATGCCATCGAACGCGATGATCTCGAGGATCTTTGCGACGAGCTTGGCGATCTACTCTTCCAGGTGGTGTTCCACGCCCAGATGGCCAAGGAGGCGGGCGCTTTCACCTTCGACGACGTCGTGGCAGGCATTGTCGCCAAGATGATCCGTCGCCATCCCCATGTGTTCGACGCCAAGGGTGCCCTATCCGGTGGCGCCGACGCCGTGATGGGGGCCTGGGAGGAGCATAAGAAGGCCGAGCGCGCCGCGAAAGCGCGCGCCGGTGGGCTGCTTGGCGATGTGCCTCGAGCCCTTCCGGCGCTGAAGCGCGCGGCGAAACTGACCAAACGTGCGGCGACTGTGGGCTTCGATTGGCCCGAGGTGGAACAGGTGCTCGGCAAGCTGGAGGAAGAACTCGGGGAGCTGCGCGAGGAGATGGCGGCATCGAGTGATGAGGCGGAGCCAGAACGCCTGCAGGAGCGCCTGGCCGACGAACTCGGTGACGTGCTGTTCGTGCTGGCCAACCTGGCGCGCCACCTCCGAGTGGATCCAGAGTTCGCGCTGCATCGCAGCAATGCCAAGTTCGTGCGCCGTTTTGGCTACATCGAGGGGGTGCTCGCAGCACGGGGCCAGCGCCCGGAGGAGGTGGATTTGGCCACCATGGATGCGCTCTGGGACGAAGCCAAGGTGCGCTTGGGGTAGGCGGCATCTCTGTTGGTAGACCGAAAGAGCGCCTATTCAGGATCGATTCAGCGAGGCCTCCGTAACCTCCACTCCAGCGTCGCAGTGGTCGGCGCGTCTCAACCCCCGAGTGGAGGACACGAACAATGAACGCAACACCCGCCGGAATCGCCACCCTGACGGCCGGCCTTCTCGCCACCATGCTGCTGACCCCCGCCGCCCACGCCGGCGATCGCATCGGTAACGGTCGCAACCTGGAGTATGCCCGGGTGGTCGATGTGCGGCCCATCGTTCGAGAAGTTGCGGTGGAGTACCCGGTGCAGGACTGCTGGACCGAAGTGGTGCACCGCCAGCCGCGTCGCCGCGGCGCGCCTGCCGCCACCCTCGCCGGTGGTGTCATCGGAGGCCTGGTCGGCAACCAGTTCGGTAGCGGCAAGGGCAACACGGCGGCTACCGTGGTCGGCGGCCTGCTCGGTGCGACGATCGCCAATGACGTGGCACGTAACAACCGAGATCGCGACCGGGGCTACAGCGAAGAAGTGCGACGCTGTGAGACGGTAACGGAGGTTCGCTACGAGGAGCGTGTGGAGGGATACGACGTGACCTATCGCTACAACGGTCGTACCTACCAGACACGTACCCAGAACCATCCGGGTGATCGCATCGCCCTGCGGGTGTCCGTGACCCCCGTCGGGTAGGGTCTGGGACAAGCACATGGGGCGGTTCTCCCACACTTCTTATCGTTCGGAGACCACCCCGAATCATCCATCGCAAGAGGACTTCGCGCATAATGACGGGCATGAAGATACACGCAGCGCCAGCTCTCGCCCCCGTGGGCGCGATGGTCGTCGCGTTGTGCCTGGTGTTTGCCGGAGTGCTGGCGAGCCCAGCCGACGCGCTTACGACGCACGATCGTGCGTCGCTCACGCAGGAGGGGAGGGATGGTGATCGCTCGCAGATCGTGCAAGCGCTCTCTGTCTTGGCGACGGGGGATCGTCGCCCCCTGCGCCTGGCCCAGAGCGAGCGTCCACGCGTCTCCTTGGACGATGCAGTTTCTAAGGTGCGTACCCGCTACCAGGGGCGAGTGATCCGCGCGGAAACGCGTTACGCCCAGGACGGCCGACCGACCCATTACGTCAAGCTCCTGTCTCCGGACGGACGCGTGCGCACCATCCGCGTGGACGGTCGTACCGGCCGCATCCGATGACTGCGGGCGCAGCCACGGCTCAGCGCCCCGCCCCTCGAGACCACGCCGATGCGCTTACTCATCGTTGAAGACGAACCGACGCTGCTCAGCTCTCTGAGCGATCAGTTCCGCGCTGCCGGCTTCGTGGTCGACGCGGCCGCTGACGGCGAAGAGGGCTTGTACCTCGGCCGAGAGTATCCGGTGGATGCGGCCATCGTGGACCTCGGGCTGCCAAAGCTATCCGGGATGGAGGTGATCTCCTCGCTGCGGGCGGATGGCAAGTCCTTTCCCATCTTGATTCTCACGGCGAGAGATCGTTGGCAGGAGAAGGTGGCGGGGCTCGAAGCCGGCGCCGACGACTACGTCACTAAGCCCTTTCAACCGGAAGAAGTGCTGGCGCGCATTCAAGCGCTCTTGCGACGCTCCGCCGGTTTCGCGAACCCTGTGCTTAACGCCGGTCCCATCGCCCTCGACACGCGAAGCCAACAGGTCACGCTCACGGAGGAGGCGGTGGAGCTCACCTCCTACGAGTACCGCGTGCTCGAGCATTTGATGCTGGCGGCGGGCAAGGTGGTGTCCAAGACCGAGCTCACCGAGAGTCTCTACGACCAGGACTTCGAGCGGGACTCGAACGTCATCGAAGTGTTTGTCGGACGCCTGCGGAAGAAGCTCGATCCGGACAACGCCCTGAAGCCCATCGAGACCTTGCGCGGGCGAGGCTACCGCTTTGCCCTCGAGGTGGACAGCGGCTGAATGGGATCGCTCAGCGGACGGCTGCTGTTGGCCGTCAGCCTGCTGCTTACGGTTTTCTTCGGTATCACCATCGTGCTGCTGGACAGCGCCTTTCGCGCCAGCGCGGAGGAGGCGATTCGCGATCGGCTGGACGTGCAGCTCATCGTGCTGCTCGCAGCCGCTGAGCCCACCGCCACCGACCCCCCGTCGCTGCTCATCGCCGATGCCCTGCCGGAGGCGCGCTTCGAGACGCCGGGCTCTGGGCTTTACGGCCAGATCTCCGATCGCCGGGGCCAGGCCCTGTGGCGATCGCCGTCGGCGATCGGCAGCGGGTTGCAGGGTGTTGAGCCGCTGGTCGCTGGCGGTCGACGCTTCGCGCGTACGATGACGGCGGATGGTGTGGACGTGTTCGCCCTCAGTCTCGGTGTGGTGTGGGAGTTTGCCGACGATCTTGAGACGGCCTTCGTCTTCACTGCGGCTGAACATCTCGAGCCCTTCCGGCACGAGGTGGATGGGTTTCGCCGCGCGCTGTTCGGCTGGTTCGCGCTGCTGATGGTGTTTCTTCTGGTCGGGCAGGGCGTGGCCCTGCGCTTGCTGTTGCGCCCCTTGCGGCGCGTGCAGGAGGAGATCGTTCGCATCGAGCAGGGGCGCTCCAGCGAACTAGGGGATGACTACCCGCGCGAGCTGCAGGGTGTGACTGCGAATCTCAATGCCCTGATCGCCGGCGAGCGTGAGCGCCTTGCCCGCTATCGCGACACGCTCGGCAATCTCGCGCACAGTCTGAAGACTCCCCTGGCAGTCATGCGCAATGCGGTGGCCAACGATGAGGCCTCGCCGCAGGTGATGGAAGAGCAGCTCGATCATATGCAACAGATGGTGGGCTACCAGCTGCAGCGCGCCGCCGCTTGGGGAGCGGCGTCCCTCGGCGCCAAGCCCATCGACGTGGCGCCGATAGCCGAGCGCCTACAGCGCTCCCTCGCCAAGGTCTACGCCTCGAAGGACGTCGCACTCGTCGTCACCGTGCCGGCCGAGGCAGCGTTCTTTGGCGATGAAGGCGACCTGATGGAAGTGCTGGGTAATCTCTTGGACAACGCCTGTAAGTGGTGCGCTCGCCGCGTCAGCCTGAGCGTGGAGGTTATCCCCGTGAGTGCCCAGCGGCGACGCCCGGGCGTGCGCCTGCGGGTGGAGGACGATGGGCCAGGCATCGATCCGGCCCAAGCGGAGCAGCTGACCGAGCGCGGGGTGCGTGCCGATGAGCGCGTGGCTGGACATGGCATCGGCCTCAACATCGTACGCGAGATCATCAATCTCTATGGCGGTCAGCTGCGCATCGATCGGTCTGTTTCCCTAGGCGGCGCCCAAGTCGAGGCGGTCTTCGATGTCGAGTGAACAAAGCCCTGCGTCGGGTACGGAGGCCTCGCAACCCGAGGGCGCACCGGACCCGGTAGAGCAGCTCGAGCGCCTACGGAGCATGTTAGCGCATTGCATGCTAGCGGACGCGGGACGCTTGCGCACCCGCATCCAGCGCCTGCTCAAGCGGGCTCGCAGGGGGCAGCCCGTCGACCGTGGAATGGGGGAGGTGATCGAGGCGATTAGCCAGTCCTCCGCGCTGCGCAAACGCCGTGCGCAGGCCCGACCGCACATCGTCTTTCCCCAAGAGCTGCCAGTTTCGAGGCGACGCCAGGACATCGAACACGCTCTCGCCGAGCACCAGGTGGTGGTGGTGTGCGGGGAGACGGGCTCGGGCAAGAGCACCCAGCTGCCCAAGCTGTGTTTGGCCGCCGGCCGCGGCGTTGCCGGGACGATCGGGCACACGCAGCCACGGCGCCTCGCCGCGCGCTCCCTGGCTAAGCGGATTGGCGAGGAGACCAATCCTAAGGTAGTGGGCTACAAGGTGCGCTTCACCGACGAAACCAGCCCTAGCTCCCTGATCAAGTTGATGACCGACGGTGTATTGCTCAACGAGTTGCGCAGTGATCCTCAGTTGCTCGCCTACGACACGCTGATCATTGATGAGGCTCACGAGCGCAGCCTGAACATCGATTTCCTGTTGGGCTACCTGAAACGGTTGCTTCCGCAGCGCCCCGATCTAAAAGTCATTGTGACTAGCGCCACGATCGATCCGGAACGCTTCTCACAGCACTTCGACGACGCGCCCGTGGTGGAGGTGTCTGGGCGGGGCTACCCGGTGCGGGTGACCTACTTAGAGCCCTCACCGGAGGAGGACGAAGAGGAGGAGGGCAACGCCCAAGCTCCTCGGGGTGAGGGCAAGGGTCGGCCAAAGCGCAACGCTGCAGAACGGCCCGACGGCGAGGGAACGGCCCTGTTGCAGGGGCTGGAGCTGGTGGCTGCCGATCCCGACGGTCGCAAGGGCGACGTTCTGGTGTTCCTGCCGGGCGAACGACAGATTCGGGAGGCCGCGCTGTTGCTCTCGCGACATCTGCCCAAGCGCCCCGTACTACCGCTGTATGCGCGGCTCAGCGCGGCGGAGCAGGACAAGGTGTTCTCCGGCGCGGGGAACGGACGCATCGTGCTGGCCACCAACGTCGCCGAGACTTCCCTGACCGTACCTGGAATCACCGCGGTGATCGACAGCGGGCTCGCGCGCATCAGTCGCTACAGTCATCGCGCGAAGATCCAGCGGTTACCAATCGAGCGCGTCGCCCAGGCGAGTGCCGAGCAGCGCAAGGGGCGCTGCGGGCGCATCGGCCCGGGCTTCTGCGTGCGTCTGTACACGGAGGCAGACTTCGGCAAGCGTCGCCAGTTCACGGAGCCGGAGATCGCGCGCACCAACCTTGCTAGCGTGATCTTGCGCATGGCGTTGCTAGGTCTCGGTGATATCGAGCAGTTTCCCTTCGTCGAGCCACCTGAGCGGCGGCTGATCAACGACGGCTACCGCTTGCTGCAGATCCTCCAGGCCATGGATGAGGATCGGAACATCACAGAGCTCGGTCGGCGGATGGCGGAGATTCCCGTGGATCCGCGCCTCGCCCGGGTGCTGCTGGCGGGGGCTGATCACGATAGCCTAGCGGAATTACTAATAATCTGCAGTGGCCTGGCGATCGCTGACCCTCGCGAGCGTCCGGCGGAGAAGGCGCGCTCGGCGGATATTCAGCATGCCAAGTTTGCTGTCGATGGGTCAGATTTCCTTACCTTCCTCAAGATCTGGGAGGCCTACCAAGTGCGCTTGCGCAGCGATGGGCGTAAGGCCGTACGGCGCTGGTGCAAGAAGCGCTTTTTGAACGCGGCGCGTATGCAGGAATGGGAGGAGCTGCACCGGCAACTCGCAGACGTGTTGACGGCGATGGCAGGGGTGAGCGTCAACGAGATGCCAGCGACCCCCCGTCGCATCCACATCCCGCTCCTGCGCGGCTTCATCGACATGATCGGTCAGCGCGTGGAGAAGCACACCTACCAGGGGGCTCGCAGCCTGCAGTTCCGGATCTTTCCCGGCTCCGGCCTTCACGGCGGGGCACCGCGCTGGATTATGGCCGCGGCGATCATCGATACCTCCCGGCCCTACGCGATGACCGTGGCTCGGATTCGCCGTGGTTGGATGGAATCGGCGGGGGAGCATCTGCTTAAGCGTTCCTACTTCGATGCCCATTGGAACGAAGTGAAGGGGCGCGTGGATGCCTACGAGCAGGCGACCCTGTTCGGCCTACTAGTCTATACAAAGCGTCGCGTCGCCTACACGGACCTGGCACCCGATGAGTCCCGAGCAATCTTCATTCAGGACGCGCTGCTTCGCGACAAGGTGGAGACGGAAGGTGAGTTCAGTGCCCGCAACAAGGCCCTGCGCGATGAGTTGGAAGGTTTGGAGAATAAGCTGCGCAGTCGCGACATTCTCGCGAGCGAAGGGCAGTTATTCGCCTTCTACGACGAGCGCGTACCGGCGGGGATCGCCAGCAATCGGGCCTTCGAGCGTTGGCGTCGAGAGGTAGAGAGCGAGTCGCCGGGCCTGCTGGTCATGGCCGAGGGGGACGCGCGGCGTCCCGGCGCCCGGGAGGCGAGTACGCAGGACTACCCAGATACGCTGGTGCTCGATGGCAATGAGCTGCCGATCAGCTACCGCTTCGACCGTGAAGATCCTGCGGACGGCGCCACCCTCACCCTCCCCGTGGCGCTGCTGGGCCACCTGACCCAGGGCATTCTCGATCGTCTCGTGCCGGCGTGGCTCGAGCCGCTCTTGGTGCAGCTCTTACGCGCCTTGCCGAAGGCAACGCGCAAGCGCCTGCCGCCAGCGCCCGACACGGCACGTTGGTTGCGCGATGACGTGGTGGCGGACATGCGCCCGGTGCCCGAGGCCTTCGCCGCGGCAATCGAGAAGCAGTACGAGGTGGCCGTGGATCAAAGCGCGTGGGATCGCAAGCAGCTAGAGCCGTGGTGTTTGGCGCGTGCCCTAGTGATCGACGAGCAAGGCAGGGTGCTCGGCGCTAGCCGCAGCGTGTGTGACCTGCAGGCCCGCTTCGCTCACCTCGCAGAGCGGGTGTCCTCAGGTCATGACTTCAGTCGCGAAGGCCTGAGCACCTTCGACATAGATGAGTTGCCCGAATCGATGCGATTGCAACAAGGTCCAGTGGAGGTGACCGCCTATCCCGCGCTGGTGGACCGCGGCAAGACGGTCGCGCTGGAGCTGCTCGCAGAAAAGGGTCAGGCTAAGCGAGCGACCCGCGACGGCCTGGTGCGCCTGTTCATGCTGGCGCTCCCGCAGCAGGTGCAACTGCTGCGCAAGGACTTTACGCGGGACCAGCGCCGAATCCTCATGGCGCAGGGGCTGGGGGCCCTGGAGGCGATGTCGAGCGATCTAGCCTTCGTCGTATTCCGCGATGCATTCACCTTCGCACTGCGTGCGCCGATCCGCACGCGCGAGGCCTTCGAGGCGGCCCTAGAGCGTGGTCGCGCGCAGGTGCTCGCACTCGCCGAGCGCCGCCAGGCCATGATGTCGCGAGTGCTCGAACGCTACTCGGCCGTTCGTTCACGCCTGGCGCAAGCCCATCCGGCTGCAGCCGAGGCTGTGAACGACGTGCGCAACCAGCTCGAGGTGTTGCTCGCACCCGGGTTCGTGCGTCATACGCCAGAACCGTGGTTGGGGGAGATCCCGCGCTACCTCGAGGCGATGCGCATACGCCTGGAGAAGTTGGCGCAAGCACCGACGCGCGATGACGAACCGCGTGAACTGGTTCGCGAGTACTGGCTGCGCTACCTGCGCGTTGCGCCCTCGCAGGCCCAATCGCTCGCGTCGAAACCTGAACTCACGCTTTTCCGTTGGCAGGTGGAAGAGCTGCGCGTATCACTCTTTGCCCAGCCGTTGGGCACGCGAGTGCCCGTGTCGCCCAAGCGCCTGGACAAGCAGTGGGCCAAGGTGCAGGCCGAACAGCAACGTAGCAGCTGAGAGGGAAGGCGGCGCACCGCAAAGTGTCGATCGGTATGCAGTTCTGTATGCCACACCTCAATTGGAGCGTCGTGCGATGGCTCAGTGCCGTGAGGCTGTGACTGGGCTCGCGGCGATTACGCGACTTCCGTCGCTATCGTTCGTCCATTGCCAACGACCGTGAGGTTACTTCAAGTGATTGACCTGGATGCTGCCGGCCGTTCGGGCCGGACTCTGCTTTGCTCGACCGCCGCCTTGGCCCTCGCCACTGTCACTGCGACTGCGCCTGTTATCGCAAACGCGCAGGGCGTGGACGACGATGGTCGTCGGGGGCGGGGTGGAAGTAACGTAGGCAGCAAGCGCGATAGCTTCTACCTCTCCGCTAAGGTCAGCACCTTGGGGGTGGGCGTGGACTTCTCTCGCAGCTTGGCCAACCGCTTTGCTTTTCGCGTCGGCTACAGCGGATTCTCTACCAGCTTCGACGAAACGGAAAGCGGCATCGACTACGACATCGACCTGGATCTGCGCTCCTTCGCGGTTAGCGGCGATTGGCACCCTTGGCAAAACGGGGTGTTTCTCACCGGTGGAGCGCTCATCAACAACAATGAAGCTAACGCACTCGGTAATGGTGACGGCGTCGATATCACCATTGGCGATCTCACCTTCGATGCGGGTTTGGTCGGTGATCTCACCGCGCAGGTGGACTTTGACGACGTCGCGCCGATGGTCGGATTCGGCTGGAACAGCGCCTTTGCGAAGCGTCGCCTGGGCGTGGTGTTGAGTGCTGGCGTGGTCTTTCAGGGCGAGCCTCGAGTCACCCTGCAGGCGGATGGCGCGATTGCTGACGATCCGCTGTTCCAACAAGAGCTGCAGCGCGAGCAGGATGAACTCCAGGAAGACCTGAATGACTTCACCCTCTACCCCGTCGCGTCCTTCGGTTTGAGTTACCGCTTCTAGAAGCAGACAACAACAGACTTACGCCTTAGCTAGGGAGTACCCCGATGACCGATCAACGCATCCTCCACGTGCTCGTACCAGGCGGGCAAGTAAGCCCCTTCGATTTGACCATGGCCCTGGATGCGGGCTACGACAACGTCCTTCCCTACACGGGCGCGGGAGCCGATGAGGTAGTTCCTCTCGTGCAAGACGCGATCTTCTGCCGACCGCCAAAGCGCTTTGCGAGCACAGGGGTGTTGATCGCCGGTCACGACGTCAACCTCGCGACGCAGATGCTGGAGCTTGCGCAAGGTGCGCTAGTGCCCCCCTTCCAAGTTGCCCTATATGCAGATCCCAACGGGGCGTATAGCACCGCGGCCGCGCTCGTCGCGATGATCGAGCAGACGATCGATGAGCGTGACTCGAACGGCTTCAAGGACCGGAAGGTGGCGATCTTCGGCACTGGCCCGGTCGGGCTGTGCACGGCGGTACTCACGGCGAAGTTAGGAGGGCAACCGATCCTGTGCCAGCTAACGGAGAGTGACGACGTGAACGCTGCGGTGCGCTTTTGCGAGCATTACGGTGTGGTCGTGCCTTGGGTGTCTGCCCTGAGCCAGAGCGGCAAGATCTCTGCGGTCGAACATGCAGGCGTCGTGGTGACGGCGGCGAAGGCCGGCGTACAGATTCTGTCCAAGGACGTGCTAAGCCACGCCAAGCAGTTGGTGGTCGCGGCGGACCTGAATGCGGTGCCGCCGAGCGGCATCGAAGGCATCGGGGCGATGGATAACAACGTTCCCATGGACGTGGCGCAAGATGTGTTCTTCGCCCTAGGTGCCCTCGCCATTGGCGACATGAAGTACAAGCTTCAAAAGAACCTGTTCCGCCGCATGATCGATCCCAACAAGCCGGCCGCGGTGATCGACTTCATGGGTGCCTACGACGAGGCGACCAACATGCTCAATCGTCAGAACATGTTGGTCCAAGGCGATGGCGAGGGGCAGGCGGCAAAGGCCGGCTGAGGCCTTTGCTAGCGGTGCCGCCGGCGGGTTGGCCATTACAGCCGACCCGCCGGCGATCGAACGCTAGAGCTTAAATTCGATCCCCTGCGCCAAGGGTAGATCGCTCGAGTAGTTGATGGTGTTGGTCTGGCGGCGCATGTAGGCCTTCCAGGCATCAGACCCGGCTTCGCGACCACCCCCGGTTTCCTTCTCACCGCCGAAGGCTCCACCGATCTCGGCGCCCGAGGTACCGATGTTGATGTTGGCGATGCCGCAGTCGCTGCCGGTGGCGGCGAGGAAGGCTTCCGCGTGCTGCAGGTTGTTGGTGAACAGCGCCGACGACAGCCCTTGGCGCACACCGTTCTGCATCGCGATAGCCTCGTCGATGTCCTTGAAGGGGATCACGTAGAGGATCGGTGCGAAGGTCTCGTCCTGCACCACGTCCCAATCGTTGCGGGCGCTTATCAGCGTTGGCTCCACGAAGTTGCCTGCGCGGTCCGTGAGCACGTTGCCGCCGTACACCACTTCACCGCCCGCCGTGCGAGCGCGCTCGATTGCGTTCTGGTAACGCTTGACCGAGTCCTGATCGATCAGTGGTCCCATCAGCGTGTCACTGTCCAGGGGGTCGCCGATACGTACCTGTGCATAGGCGCTCTGCAGCTTTCCGAGCAGCGCGTCGTGCAAGGATTCGTGGACGAACAGCCGACGCGTGGTGGTACAGCGCTGGCCAGCCGTTCCCACCGCGCCGAACACGGTGGCGGGGATGGCGAGTTCGAGATTGGCGTCCTCGTCGATGATCAGGGCGTTGTTGCCGCCGAGCTCCAGCAGGCACTTGCCCATGCGGGCCGCCACCTGCTTGCCGACCTGGCGGCCGACGGCGCTGGAGCCGGTGAAGGAGATCATGTCCACGCGCTCGTCGTCGACGAGGGCGCTGGCGAGACTGTTGTGAGCATCAATGAACGTCTGGAAGATGGGCGGCAGACCCTGCGCTTGCAACACGTCGGCGCAGATCTTCTGCACGGCGATGCCGCACAGGGGCGTCTTCGGCGAGGGTTTCCAGATCGAGACGTTGCCGGCGATCGCTGCGATTAAGGCGTTCCAGGACCACACGGCCACGGGGAAGTTGAAGGCGCTGATGATGCCGACGAGACCTAAGGGGTGCCACTGCTCGTACATGCGATGGCCCGGGCGCTCCGAGTGCATCGTGTTGCCGTAGAGCATGCGCGACTGGCCGACTGCGAAGTCGGCGATGTCGATCATCTCCTGCACCTCGCCATCACCCTCGGGCTTGATCTTGCCCATCTCCAGGGCCACCAGGCTGCCGAGGGCATCCTTGTGCTCGCGCAGGGCTTCGCCGCACAGGCGGACCGCTTCGCCGCGGGCGGGGGCTGGCGTGCGGCGCCAGGTTTCGAAGGCGGCGCGGGAGGAGGCGATGATGCGCTCGTAATCGGCCGCGCTAGCACTGCCGACGCGGGCGATCACGTCCCCGCTAGCCGGGCTCTCGCTGGCGAGAATGGGGCCCTCGCCGCGGGTCCAGCCGCGCTCGCCGTCCCACACGCCGGCGAGGATGCCGTCGCTGTCCGCTTTCATTCCCAGAGAATCAAGAATAGATGACATGGATGTCCTCCCACAGACGTGGCCGGAGATGCGGCGGCTCGCGGGGAGCGAGGGCGGCCGCGGAAGAGCGCGCATTGTGCCAGAAAACCGACCCAGGTCGGCGTTCCGAGTACCGTTATCCATGTCATGGAATCTTCGGTGTTGCAGAGCCAAAAAGCGCGGTAGCATCGAGACACTATGACTCGCACTAACTCCTTGGCCGATTGGCACCCCACGAGCTGGACGCGCAAGACCGCACTCCAGCAGCCGACCTACCCAAACCAGGGTGCGCTCGAGCGCACGCTTGGAGAGCTTGGGGCCCTGCCGCCCCTAGTCACCTCCTGGGAGATCGAATCGCTCAAATCCCAGCTGGCCGAGGCCCAGGCGGGCCGTGCATTCCTCCTCCAGGGCGGTGATTGCGCGGAGAGCTTTGCCGAGTGCACTTCGGAGCTGATCGCGAAGAAGCTAAAGATCCTTCTGCAGATGAGCGTGGTGCTCCTCCACGGCATGCGCAAGCCCATCGTTCGCGTCGGGCGGATGGCGGGGCAATATGCCAAACCGCGCTCGGCGGACACGGAGACCATCGACGGCGTCACCCTGCCGAGCTACCGCGGCGACCTGGTAAACCGCCCTGAGTTCACGGAAGCCTCCCGCGTGCCCAACCCGGAGCAGATGCTGCGCGGGTATGAGCGGGCTGCTCTTACGTTGAATTTCGTTCGCGGCCTGGTCGACGGTGGGTTCGCCGATCTGCACCACCCGGAGAACTGGAACCTCGACTTCGTCCGCCACTCGCCGCTCGAGGCGCAGTACAACCGCATCGTCGATTCTATATCCGACGCCCTCGACTTCTACGCCCTGGTGGGCGGCCACCCGGCCCACGAGGCGAGCCGAATCGATTTCTTCGCCAGCCATGAGGGCCTCCACCTGCACTACGAGCAGGCCCAGACGCGGCTCCTCGCGCACCGCGGTCAGTGGTATAACCTGTCGACGCACTACCCGTGGATTGGCATGCGCACGGCGGCCGTCGATGGCGCGCACGTGGAGTTCTTCCGCGGTATTGCCAACCCCGTCGGCGTGAAGGTAGGGCCGGGGATGACCGTGGAGTGGCTGCAGGAGCTGGTGGCGCTACTGAACCCCAACAACGAGCCCGGTCGCCTCACGTTGATCCATCGTTTCGGTGCCAACAAGATCGAATCGGGCTTGCCCAAGCTGATCGAGGCGGTGCGTGAGACGGGACATAACGTGCTGTGGGTGTGCGATCCCATGCACGGCAATACGGAGAAGACGGCGCAAGGCCTGAAGACGCGGCGCTTCGATAACATTCTGGCGGAGGTCGAGTCGGCCTTCCGAGTGCACCAGGAGATGGGGAGCTACCTCGGCGGCGTACACTTCGAACTCACGGGCGATGACGTTACCGAGTGCACGGGGGGCGCGCGCGGGTTGAGCGATGCGGATCTGGCGCGGGCGTACCGTTCACAGGTGGATCCGCGCCTGAACTACGAGCAGGCCCTCGAACTCGCCATGCGGATCGCCGGCAACCGGTCGACCGCGACAGGCCCGCGTACCTAGTGGGCCGCTTGGCAAATAAGGTAACGCTCAGTCTGCGTAGGGGCAGCGTCAGCAAGGCGCGTCGCGCAGCCAATGGCAT